>JBAZRW010000011.1 GCA_041662785.1 Bdellovibrionales bacterium
CTCGATAGATCGAAAAACATCCACACTTCGGACAGTTTTTGTTGTGACACCTTCAAAAACTCCCTTTTCCTCAAATCTATCATAAACTTATACGAAATCTACCCACACCTTTTTGATCATTATGCCGTTAATTCAAACGCGCGCTGGTATTATAAAACTGATAAGCCGCGCTTTTTAAAAAGAGCGTGGATGGCGCGGATCAGATCGGGAGAGGGTGGCTGCGTTTCGGAAAGCGTATAGGGCAAACCTAGCTGTTGCCACTTAACTTCCCCCATTTTGTGGAAGGGCAATACCTCCACTTTTTCGACATTGCCAAGGGCAGCTAGAAAATCCGCGAGGCGCGATAAAACATCCAGATCATCCGTCAGGTTCGGCACGATCACGCAGCGCACCCACATCGGCTTGCGCTGCGCGGCCAAAAGGCGGGCGAAGTCCAACGTCGGCTCCAGCTTACGGCCCGTCACTTTGGCGTAAGTATCGGGATCAAAAGACTTGATGTCCAGCAGAACCAGATCAGTCACATCCAACAAAGCCTGCTTGACGATTTTGCCAATGTACCCCGACGTATCAAGCGCCGTGTGAAGACCAAGTTCTTTACATCCTTTGAAAACTTCCGTCACAAACGCATGCTGGAATAAAGGCTCACCGCCCGTGATGGTAACGCCGCCGCCAGTTTTTTGAAGGAAATCCTTATACTGAGCGATTTCAGCAATCAGGTCGGCGGCCTGCGTGAGCTTCCCGTGTTTGAGGTGGCGTGTATCGGGATTGTGGCAATATAGGCAACGCATGGGACAGCCCGCCAGAAAGGCGACAAAGCGCATACCGGGTCCATCAACAGTACCCGCCGTTTCAACAGAGTGCACATAACCTTCATAGGATTTAAGCATGGCGCGTTTTACATCGCCTTATGGAAGGTGCGGTTGACAACATCCATCTGCTGCTCACGCGTCAGCTTGACAAAGTTGACGGCATAGCCCGATACGCGGATGGTTAGCTGCGGGTAAAGCTCCGGATGCTCCATCGCATCCATCAGCGTCTCACGAGAAAAAACGTTGACGTTCATATGGTGGGCGCAGCGTCCACAATAGCCGTCCAAAAGCCCCGTCAGATTGTTCACACGGTCACTAACGGTTTTACCCAAAGCCTCTGGCACAATCGAGAACGTGTTCGAAATGCCGTCTTGTGAATCCTTATAAGGCAATTTGGAAACAGAAATCAGCGAAGCCAAAGCGCCCTTTTTATCGCGTCCGTGCATCGGGTTCGCGCCCGGAGCAAACGGCTCACCAGCCTTGCGGCCATCGGGGGTGTTACCGGTCTTTTTGCCGTACACAACGTTTGAGGTGATGGTCAAAACCGACAGCGTCGGCGTGGCGTCGCGATACGTTTTTTTGGCGCGAAGCTTGGCCATAAAGGACTCGACCAATTCAACCGCAATGCTGTCCACGCGATCATCGTTGTTGCCATACTGGGGATACTCGCCCTCGGTCTTGAAATCGACAGCAAGGCCGCGCTCATCGCGCACAACCGATACCTTGGCGTGCTTGATAGCCGAGAGGGAATCCGCCACCACAGAAAGACCCGCAATGCCGCAAGCCATCGTGCGCAAAATCTCGCGATCATGCAAAGCCATCTCGATGCGCTCATAGCAGTATTTGTCGTGCATATAGTGGATGATGTTCAGCGCGTCCATGTAAACGCCCGACAGCCAATCCATCATGGCGTCCAGCTTGGCCGACACGTCGGCATAATCCAAAACGTCGCCCGTCATGGCGGGAAAGGCAGGAGCAACTTGCTCGCCGCTCACTTCGTCGCGGCCACCGTTGATGGCATAGAGCAACGCCTTGCCAAGATTGGCGCGTGCGCCAAAAAACTGCATCTGCTTGCCGATACGCATGGCCGATACGCAGCACGCAATGCCGTAATCATCGCCCCAATAGGGACGCATAAGATCGTCGTTTTCATACTGGATTGAGCTGGTCGCGATAGAGGTTTTTGAGCAGTAATCCTTAAACGCCTTGGGCAATTGCTCTGTCCACAGAACGGTAAGGTTCGGCTCTGGCGCGGGGCCAAGGTTCGTAAGCGTATGCAAGAAGCGGAACGCCGTTTTGGTGACAAGAGGTCGACCATCCTCACCAACGCCGCCAAGGCACTCCGTCACCCATGTCGGGTCGCCAGAGAACAGCGCGTTATAATCAGGCGTGCGGGCAAAGCGCACCATGCGCAGCTTCATCACGAAGTGATCGACGATTTCTTGCGCTTCAACTTCGTCAAGGATACCAGCCTCTAGATCGCGCTCAAAATAAATATCAAGGAAGGTGGAGATACGACCAAGCGACATGGCCGCGCCATTCTGCTCTTTCACGGCAGCCAGATAGGCAAAGTATAGCCATTGCACAGCTTCTTGCGCGGTTTCAGCCGCGCGTGTGATGTCAAAGCCGTAGGATTTGGCCATAATTTCAAGCTCACGCAGGGCCTTAATCTGTTCGGCAATTTCCTCGCGCTCACGGATTGTCGTTTCGTTGATCGTATTGTCGTAAAACGCCATTTGCTCGCGGCGGTCTTCGATCAGGCGCGTCGTGCCGTACAGCGCCACACGGCGATAATCGCCAATAATGCGCCCACGCCCGTAACCATCGGGCAGACCCGTGACGATGCCTGCCTTGCGCGCTTTTTTGATCGCGGGAGTATAGGCGTTGAACACACCTTCGTTATGCGTCTTGCGATACTTGGTGAATATATCATGCACTTCGGGCGCAATCTCATAGCCATAAGCTTTAAGAGCGTCCTCGGCCACGCGAATGCCGCCAAAGGGCATCAAGGCGCGTTTCAACGGTTTTTCGGTTTGAACCCCAACAATTTTCTCTAGTGTGCGATCAATATAGCCCGCCGGATGTGACGTAATGCTGGCCACAACGCTGGTGTCCATATCCAGCGTGCCGCCTTTTTCTGCCTCCGCCTTCATCAGGATCAAAACCTGCTGCCACAATGCCTTAGTGCACATGGTCGGCGCGGCCAGAAAGCCCTCATCGTCTTCATAGGGTGTAAAATTGGTCTGGATAAAATCGCGCACGTCGATTTGATCTTGCCAACGGGCCTGCTTAAACGGGGCTAGGGGCATCATTTTGTCTTTCGTCTGAACGTTTGGAGCATAAAGGGATGGTGCGTTCATGGCAATTCCTAACAGTTTTTTAGTCCCGCTTGAATGATCGCCTCTACGTAGAGAAAATTAACCATAGAAGCAATTAAAATACACTGCAAAATCATATAATTCGTTGCTGCGACGCAATAGAATTGGATTTTTTGTCAAATGATTACGATGTAATCGTCCCGTCGTCTTTTTTTACAATTACTTTCATGGTTTTTAGAGTAGAATATGGCACGTTTTGCACAACATTATGCGGATGACAATAATGCACCTTACTGAAGTGACTAACCCCCAAGATTTATCACATGATCAATTACTGGCCCTTTATCAACAAACCAGTAAGGAACTGGCGCGCTATCGCGCCTTGGCCGTCAAAGACCAATTAACAGGTCTTTATAATCGCCATGGCATGGAAGAAGAATTTACTCATGTCGTAAGCGCGAACAACCGCACCGGTATTCCGCACTATATCGGTGTAGCTTTGTTGGATATTGACTATTTTAAGAAGGTCAACGACACGCATGGCCATGACATTGGAGATCGTGTCCTTGAGCATGTTGCGAGCATTATCCAGCATGTAGCGCGCAAGGACGAACCCTCCTTTCGTTGGGGTGGTGAGGAGATGGGCGTGCTCCTTAAGATTCAGGCCGACAGCAAGAAAACATCATGGGATATTTTGGAAGACCTGCGCCATTTTGGCGAGCGTTTAAGGGAAAAGATTGAGAATACGCCCTATCACAATTCCCAAACGAATAAAACCATTCCCATAACGGTCAGCGTTGGCTTGTCTGTTATCCCCGCCTCCGAGGCAACCACATTTGAGGCTCTGGTAAAACCTGCCGACAAGCTTATGTACCGCGTTAAAGAAACAGGTCGAAATGGCGTGGGATATGATTTGAACGCTCTTGACTGTCCAAGCGAGTCCCTTTTCTTTATCCGCAGAAACCGGCCCAGTGGGTTTGCCCCAACAGCTTGAAAAAGCCTGATTTACTGTTCCTAAAAGCCGTGGTAGGGTGGGGCGTATCCCATTCTAACCCCACAGGAATAGTTCTATTATGTCGCAGCCCGAAACCTCGTTGATGAGCCGTATTGTTTCCCTTGCCAAGCGCCGTGGTTTTATCTTTCAGGCGTCCGAGATTTATGGCGGCCTCAACGGTTTTTGGGATTTCGGCCCTCTGGGTTGCCAGCTTAAGAACAATTTGCGCGATCAGTGGTGGCACGACATGGTCGAGTGTCCGCCCCTTGGCCCCGATGGCAAGCCCCTTTCTATTGTCGGCCTTGATAGCTCGATCATTCAGCATCCCAGAACGTGGGAGGCCTCAGGCCACGTCGGCGGGTTCGCGGATCCAATGCAGACGTGTCGGAAATGCAAAAAACTTTTCCGCGCGGATCATGTCGGCGACATGCTGCGCGAGTCGGAATGGGTTCAGTCTTTTGTAGAAGCGTTTGAGCCTGCCAATTCAGAGCAATTCATCATATTCGATGGCGCAAAAGCGCTGAACTGGGCGCGCACAAAAGGCCGTAAGGTTGCGCCAGGTCTAGCGCTTGTCAGAAATCCTGAAGTGACATTGTCATGGCTGGCTGAAGCCGCACAAGGCAAAATCATTCACGAAATTAGCATTGCGGATTTGCTGGCTCATGTGGCAACCGAGCAAAAGAATGTTACGGGTCTTCAAACACCTTGCCCCGAATGCGGTGGTGATTTGACCGAGCCGCGCATGTTTAACCTGATGTTTGAAACGCATACGGGCGTCGTGCGCGACGAAGCCAGCAAAGTCTATCTCCGCCCCGAAACGGCGCAGGGCATCTTTCTGCAATACAAGAACATTATGGACTCCTCACGCGTGCGTCCGCCGTTCGGCGTCGCGCAGATCGGCAAGTCCTTCCGCAACGAGGTCACACCGCGTAACTTCATTTTCCGCGCGCGCGAGTTTGAGCAAATGGAGATGGAGTTCTTCTGTCCTCCTGAAGACGGCATGATGTGGTACGAGTTCTGGGTGGCGGAGCGTATGCGCTGGTGGGAAAGCGTCGGCTGTCGTAAGGAAAACCTGTTCGGTCACGTCATCCCCGAAAACGAAGTCGCGCACTATTCCAAAGGCACGACGGACATCGAATATCGCTGGCCGTTCACCGCGCCTAACTTTGGCGAGTTGGAAGGCGTGGCGTATCGCACCGATTACGATTTGAAGCAGCATGCCGAGTTCAGCAAGACGAACCTTGACTACATCGATCAGGAAGCTAAGCGCCGCTATGTTCCGCATGTGGTTGAACCTGCTAGCGGCCTGACGCGCGGCGTTCTGCTGCTTTTGGCAGAGGGCTATCAGTACGACGAAAGCCGCGCCTCGCCAGAATGGCTGAAGATTAAGCCAAGCCTCGCGCCGATCAAGCTGGGCATCTTCCCGCTGGTCAACAAGGACGGCATGCCGGAAGTTGCCGAAAAGCTCTATATGGATTTGCGCCAGACTTACACGTGCCAGTATGATGCCAAGCAATCCATCGGCAAACGCTATGCCCGCATGGATGAGGCGGGAACGCCGTTCTGTATCACGGTGGATGGCGAGACGCTGAAGGATCAGGCCGTCACGATCCGCGACCGCGACACCGCAACGCAAGAACGCGTGGCACTGGACAAAGTGCGGGCGTACGTTGCTGCCAAACTGGCTTCTTCATAAGGCCCATCCTTTCCGGATGGCTCCTCTAAGGACGATTGATGGATATCTATCTTCCCATAGCTGAAATGTCGATGAACATCTTTGTTTTGATGGGCGTTGGCGTTGTTGTCGGTTTTTTATCCGGTTTGTTTGGTATCGGCGGCGGTTTTTTGATGACGCCGTTTCTGACCTTTATGGGCGTTCCGGCGGCGATCGCTGTGGCATCTCAAGCCAACCAGCAAGTGGGAACCAGCTTATCGGGAGCGTTGGCGCACTGGCGCAAACGGAATGTCGATTTCCAAATGGCCTTTATCCTGATGGTCGGCAGTATTATCGGCACGACGATTGGCGTACAGGCTTTTAAATGGCTCAAACAAATCGGGCAGATCAATCTTTTTATCGCCATTTGTTATGTCTCGCTTTTATCTGTGGTCGGTCTGTTGATGCTGTGGGAAAGCGCCCCGCGCCTTATGCGCAAGGGGGAGCGTTCACGCGCCGCGCCCCGCGCCGCGCAAACTGAAGCCGCCACCCTCAAGAAAGAGAGGGTTGAAGGTTGGGGGGCGCAGTCTCCTTTTGCCATGAGTTTTCCTGTCTCAAACCTGCGCGTCAGCCTTCTTTTGCCGCTTGGTTTGGGCGTGCTGGCGGGGGTTCTTGTTTCAATGCTGGGCGTCGGTGGCTTCGTTATGGTTCCGGCCATGATTTATATTTTAAAGATGCCGCCTCGCTTGGTGAACGGCACGTCTTTGGTGCAGATTATTTTTACATCGGCGCTGGCGACGGTTATGCAGTGTCTTTCAAATCATACCGTTGATGTGTTGTTGGCAATCATGTTGCTGATGGGCAGCGTTTTGGGCGTTCCTTTGGGGGCGCGTTTATCGTCGCGCCTGTCTTCCGAAGTCGCCCGTTTCCTTATGGCGCTGCTGATTTTATTTGTCGCGGTCATTTTGCTCAAAGATTTGACCTTTATGCCCAAAACGCTTTTCTCGATTGATGTCACGGTGCTGTCATGACAAAACGCGCCGCGCTGCCCATGCTTTTTTCTTTGTTCTTCCTTTTGATTTTTTCGCAGCCGCTCAGCGCCGCACCAGAGGCACTGGCCGATTTAGCGGAAGATTTTATTCCCGTTACCGAAGATTTCGATGGCGCGCATATGATGGTTTTTGGGGCGTTGACATCGGCTAAATCAGATATTGTGGTGGTGTTTGAAGGGCCGCCCGCCAAAGCGCTGATCCGCGCCAAAGTTAAAAAACTTGGGATTTGGGTGAATGATGAACCCCAATTGATTGAGCCTGTCCCCAGTTTCTATGCGGTGCTGTCCTCGCGCCCTTTGACGGATATGATGAAGCCTGAGGCTTTAACTTTGCGCGGACTGGGGCTGAATTCATTGCCGCTTGATAGCGTGGCGGGGCAGGGGCTTTTAAAAAACCGCCTTGCCAAAGGACTATACCTAGAAATGCCCGACGGCGTCAAAATCCGCGACAAGAAACTGTTTCGCGCTGATATCAACCTACCGCCTAATGTGCCAGTAGGGGCTTATAAAGCCACTATTTATGAGATCAAAAATGGCGTCATCACAGCCAGCCGCGTCACGACCTTTAAAATCGCGCCCATAGGCTTGGCCAGCATGATCCGCAATCTGTCCGTAAGGCAGCCCGCGCTTTATGCGGCGCTGGCCATCGCGCTTGTTCTTTTGATTGGCGGCTTTGCTGCGACTCTTTTCAGAAAGGCGACCTAGCCCATGACAGAGAAAACCTACCTCGTGGTTGAGGATGAAAGCGCGGCCTTTCAAGCCGCCTTGCATTTTGCCAGCCACGCCGCCAAGGCGGCGCAAGCAACCGTCACCATATTGTGCATTGTCGAACCCGAAGGGATCGAGGCATGGGGTGGCGTCGAACGCGCCTTGGATGATGAGGCCTTTGATGCGGCGCGTCGCAAAATGGTTGCCAACGAAAAAAAGGTTGAGGAAATTACGGGCCAAAAACCCGTTTGCGTGTACCGCAAAGGGGGCCGCCGCGCGGTCTTAGCCGATTATCTATCTCAAACATCCGGCGTGACGGCGCTTGTTCTGGGGGCGGGTCCCAAGGGGACGACGCAAAGCCATCTGATTGCCGATATGGTCGGGGAGAAAAGCTTAAGCAACCTCCCCCTCCCGCTCATCATCGTGCCAGAGAAATAGGGGCAGGGTAGAATTAAGGAGCAGCGCTTCTTTGTTTCCAGCATTCACAAGGCGTTAGGGCACAAAAAATGTGATAAAGGACGTGAAATAATCGTTTTTATCTATTGTCTACAGGGTGATATCTGGTTATAAGCGGAGCCTCAAACGCGCTGAACCCCCTTCTGGGGACAAGCGATGAGGTGCAAGCCTGGGTAGCTCAGTTGGTAGAGCAGGGGATTGAAAATCCCCGTGTCGGCGGTTCAATTCCGTCCCCAGGCACCATTTTTATATCCAGCCATGTCCGAGGACTTCCAAGTGCAATGATAACTCATTGTTCTTGCGATAGTCTTTATCCACTGACATCCTGTCCGCGCTGAGACGAGCCGGAATAAAATAGGTACTAATTCGGGTACTCAAACTTCTTCAACAAAGGAGGGTACCGAATGTTAACGATTGTAGACTGCAAAAACGCAAAATCAAAAGACAGAGCCTATAAACTTGGTGATACCTATGGCCTGTTTCTTCTCATCAAACCGAATGGCAAAAAATATTGGCGGCATCGTTACAGCTTCGCTGCGCAGCCGAGAATAATCGCCTACGGCGTTTTTCCCGAAGTGACACTTGCCGAAGCGCGCGACCGCACCATGGAGACACGTCGCTTAATCCGTGAAGGTATCGATCCGGCACAGTTGCGGCGGAAAACACGTCAAGCTGCCAAAGATAGCACGGAGAATACATTTGAGGCCGTTGCAAAGATTTGGCACGAGCACAACAAACCGCGCTGGTCGGAAGGCCATGCCGGAGACATTTTGCACAGGCTTGAGAAAGAGCTGTTACCGTTGATAGGTGGACTGCCCTTGGCTGAAATCACCCCTCGGCTTCTTCACAAACATATTCAGGCCATCCAAGATCGCGGCGCAAACGAAATGGCTCGGCGCGTTCAGCAATATGCCAACCAGATATTCTGTTTTGCGATTGCAACGGAGCGTGCGGATCGCAATCCGGCGGCTGAGATTAAAAGCCTCCTGCGTCCGTACAAGAAGGGGCATTATCGTGCGCTTGCTTATAAGGAGCTGCCAAGCCTTCTTGAAAAGCTTGAAAAGAATGACGCTCGTCTTATGCTTCAAACGCGCTTGTCGTTAAAGCTCATGCTTCTGACATTTGTGCGGACAGGGGAGCTTGTCAACGCCCGGTGGCGTGAGTTTGATTTGGAAGCCAAGCTATGGGTCATTCCCGCCGAGCGGATGAAAATGCGCCGTGAGCATGTCGTCTCCCTATCTGATCAGGCCATCGCCATTTTGAAGCAGTTGCGTGAGGCAAATCCCTATAACGCAAAGGAGGGGCATGAGTTCGATTGGGTCTTCCCGCACGTCAGCGACCCCCGACGCGCTATGTCTAACGCCACGATGCTGGGCGGCATCCGGCGCATGGGCTTCAAGGAGCAGACAACAGTCCATGGTTTCCGCGCCATGGCTATGACTGCCCTAAAAGAGCGTCTGGGCTACCCTCACGAGGTTGTAGACCGCCAGCTTGCCCATGCCCCAGCCGATCCGCTCGGTCGCGCCTATGACCGCGCAGAGTATCTAGATCAACGCGAGAAAATGATGCAGCATTGGGCAAACCATATCGACGTGCTGGCTCAGGGCAAAAATATCATAATCAGCGATTTTAGAAAGGCAGGGTGAGATGACGGAGTTAAATGAGCTTGAAAAAGGACTTGCTCAAAAAATCATGTCTTTGCCGTCTCGACTGAGAGAGCCAATCGTTCTGTCAAAAGATATTGACTGGGATGGAAATGATGAAAAATCTCTATTTGAAGCAAGGGAAGCTGCGTGGGTGAACCAAATAAACAACGAGTTAAATGAGAAATACCACCTGCTCATGGAGCATTATAATATTACAACGAGAGAAGCAACGAATGATGTGCTTACTTTAAAACTGATGCATGACTTCATTCCCGGCTTCAAAATTGTTTTTGAGAAAAAGAAAGGGAGACCATCCGTGTGGTCACCCGAACTTTCTACCCTTTTGTTTTGTGTAGTGCAGCTAAAAATACTCAACGGAGGGTGTAAAAGTGAGACCAATGCGTGTGATCATCTGAGCTGTGATGAACCGTGGAAAGGGTTTCTTGAGAAGACTATTCAACGGAAGAAGGGGACACGAAGTCAGAAAGACGGCGCAATAATTCTTCAAGAGCAGTACAGAAAAGCTAAAAAGCTTCCATTTCCTCAAGCGTTTCTCTGCGCTAGAGAGCTACTCGATAAGGTAACTCTGACAGAGAAATTGCTTTATGTTTCAACAAAGATGTCAGAAGCCTATTTCATTTATAGGGAACAAAAAGATGAAATCATAATCCAATATGATACCCCAGATAAAGGTTCCCCATAATCGTCGGGGATACCTAGATAGGACTAGGGAAGCCACAATACGCCCTCAAATTCTATACAAGGAGGGCGTATGAAAATTATCAGATTACCAAAGGTCAAGGAGCTTACGGGGCTTAGTCGTTCAAGCATCTACGCGATGATCAAAGGCCGTCAGTTTCCAAGGCAAGTTGAAATTTCCACGCGCAGTGTAGGTTGGATCGAAGGCGATGTACAGTCTTGGATAGCCTCACGCGTGAACAAGGCTAACGCCAAGGAAAGAGCAGCCGGAGGCCACAATGTCTCTGCCTTCTAAACCCATCCCAATCACAAACACAGAACAGTTGGTTGTCAGAGAAGGCAGTCTCCGTGGCAAACCGCACGTTTATTTGAATGTTATGGCGGACGATGTTCTTCGTGGGCATCGCCGTACGGAGAAAGGGTTCAGCTTTCCTTTGGTCATGTTGCCCGTCGTTATCGATGTGCTTCAAACCTTTTGCACGGGCCCAGAAAGGACAGGGAAGCGATAAAGGGTTGGCCTTGATGGTCGGGATAACAGACTGGCAGCATCAAGGTGGATTTCTTCTACTGTGAGGCTCGCGCAAAGAAGAAGGGCAGAGTGTAAGGATGAGGCCCTGCGCGACGACATGAACGAGCATGGACGTAAAGCAGCATCCAACCTGTGGCACTCGATTATGACCATAGGGTCCAAACGACGTCGGCTCGGTTGAGTTGGTAGTTGGGTGGTCGGCTCCAGCCTTGGCTAACTGCCGAGGCTGGTCGAGCTATGTCCTCCACCATCTCTCAATTGAGTTCTGACTAATGTTTTTATGTCTTTCAAATGCGCGCACGTAGAGATGGTTTAAGCGCTTCCAAAAAAACGAAGAAATGTCTGAAATATAGGAGTGATGATTATGATAAGCGGTTTGTTTGAAAAGCACGAGCAGATTGAGCCTGTGGCTAACAATTTAGTCACAAGGCTGCAAAAAGCGCCCCTTTCTCGCAAAACCTCTTTTCAGACGTGCCTCAAAAACATTTGTCGAAGTCGGTCGAACGCAGGTTTGCCCCTCTTGGGGCCGAGGCGGTTCAACCCGCCGAGCCTGTTCGACCGCCATCACCATGGCGGAGCGTTTTTGCCCAAACAGCATGAAAAAATTGACTAATGATTTCGATAACTTTGGGGGGGTGAAAATGAGCAAGCCGATATGCGAAGGCACGATAGACCTTAACATGAGCCGTCTTATCAAGTTTGGCGTTTTCAAAGAGCAGTCTTGGCATTATCTTTCTTGGACGCGCAACGATAAGCTGGTGGGATGTGTTGCTGTGGTTCTCAAAAACTCCGCGACAATCAGATTGCTTCATGTGTATGACGGCAAGCGGGTTGACTACCATGTTCACATGACCTTCACGCCCTGTCACTTCGGAGGCCAGCGGCCTTGGTTTGTATGCCCGTGCTGCCATCGTCGCGCTGGCGTCCTCTACATGTCATCAGGCGGGCGTTTTCTTTGCCGTCGCTGCGGCGGGTTTTGTTATCAAACGCAAATGGAACAACCCAAAGGGCGCGCGCTGATACGGAATGAAAGGCTAATGGATAGGATTGGTGGTCTACAAGACCCTGACGATCCGTTGAAGCCGAAGGGGATGCACTGGAAAACGTACTGGCGGATTTATGATAAGGCTGACGCGGTTTATAACCGAGGGTGGGGTGGGTACCTTGAAAACCTTATCGGTATGTGTCTGTGATTAAAATGGGTGTTCCAAGCACGAAATGGTATTTATTCCGGTACCTTTTTGTGGGCGCAGAAGCGCACAGTCCATATAATCAATTGCTTGTGACATCTGTTTGGCTGCCGTCACGGACTTTGGATCATAAAATGGCGGGTGTGGCTCTATTTTACAGATATGAAAGATGGGGGATCAGCGCGGCGCACGGGTTTTGACATAGGCCGGAACGATAAAATCAGGGCGCGACGCAGGGGGCATGAGCGCGATCTCTGTTTCGATCAACAGCAGAACCTTTGAGGTGAATTGGTCAAGCTTTTCCTCACGGTGTTTCCCGCGAACATCTGGCGTCTGCTTTTTCATAAATTGCTTGGAGGCGTTCGTGCTGGGCATTTGTAGTGCGCGGTCAACCAAAAAGCGTTCACGGCTTTCAAGGAAATATTTGTAAGCCTCGGCAGGAGAGCGCAAGACTTCCTTTGACGCCATCTTTAAAGCAGTTTTGATTGCGTCTGGCTTCGACGTTTCCAATGCCTCATGCAAGGCCATACGGATTTCACCAAGCTGGATCATCGTATGGGCGGCCTCAATGTCCTTGCTCTTGTAGGCGTTGAGGATGTCTCCAAACGGGATCAAATTGATGGCATCCACCTGTTTTGGGCGCGGCGATGAAAGTGCTGCCAGAAACTCTGTTGCAGAGAGGCCATGATAGGTTGGAGCCAAAGTGTTGGGTGCTTCCACCGTATAATATACACCTTCACGGCTTGCCCCCGTCACGGTTGTTGTAACCTGGCCAAACGCTGAAAGGGAAAGCAGACGAGAGGCATGGCTCCACGGCAATAAACCAGCTGCCGCTTTTTCACCTCTTGTGACGAAAAGCGGGTTAGCCTTAAAATAATTAAAGGTTCCGCGCTTTCTGTATGTGTTTAGGAATTTGCCAATGGGACTATCATCGATGGTCATTGCTCCATGTTCTTTTGCCCAAATAAGCCCACGCGGATAATTTTTCTCTTGAAAACCACCAGCTATCAAGCCCCAGACTTCACGGCTTGGGCCTGAATAATAATGCAAACGTCCGTTGTGCGGAAAGGCTTTGTCTTTAAGCCTGTTCGCCATGGCGTCAACGTCAGCGATAATGTCTTCGGGAAGTACCCAAACACGCGGCATAGTCGTTCTCCTGATAAAGACGATTAGCCGAGTGTGTTGGCGAGAAAGGCCATGCCTTTTTGGTCGCCGTAATAGTCGCTGAGAAGTTGTTTCCTGTCTTCAAAGCTGATGACATCGCCGCGATCTCGTGTGGCTTCGTAAGTTGCTGGGGTGTCTTTTTTTCCAGAAAACAGTTTTTCGGGAGTTGTTTGAATATATCGGGCGTTGGAAGCCCCCTTGTCGCCCATATCGTCCCAGTAAATCGCTTTATTATCGGGGGTTACATAAACGTAGCCCATGAGGTCGTCAGGGCGCACAGGCGTCTTGCCATCCACAGTTACCCAGTGGAAACGGTTTGCTCGTTGCTGAGCTGTTGCTGGGCGTGATGGCTTCTTCACTCCTAGAGAACTCCATAGCTTCCCAAAATTAAGAGCGGGAAGAAAATCGGTGATGCGGTTTAACGCGACTGATGTAATCATATGGCTCTCCAATAAGTTATACAAATGGTTTCGTGGTTGCTTATAGTTTCACCGCTGCGCGGCACATCAAATCCTGTGCGCGTATCATAACCCGAAAACGGCGAAAGTAATAGAAAAATGCAAGCATATCAATTAGTTAACAGATCGTTAATGCGAATTGGAAATGTCTGTAAAGTTAAGAGGTTAAGGGAAACGGCAATAAATCGTATGATAACGTGACTTGTTTTTATTGTGGCTCTGGCGCGCGTTGCCGATCCTGTTGAACCGCACACAGCTCCCACCGCATCTAAGGATTAGGGAGGCGTCATCATAGGCCAGCGTGACCACGGCGTCGGGCTGGAAGGTCGCCAAGAGCCGCGCGAGCAGGACGCCATCTACCGTGACCTCCTGCGGCCAGTGTCCAGCCGTGTCGAGCCTGATTGTGTTCAGGAAGCGGCTGTGTGCAGCCTCTGCTACGATTAGGTTCTGGGTGAGCCTCTCATAGGCGAGGATCACTGGCACGGGTCTGTGCGTCCGGCACTTGCGCCGTGGCATCGCTGGGAGCAAGGCCTTAGCCAAAGCTCCGGCGGGGACGATCAAGAGGGGCGAGGTCATTTTCCCCCTGTTGGGTATGGCATTGTGGCCTGTGTCGCGCCGTCCTCTTGGTCAGCCTCGTCCCAAAGCTTGCGGCACTGGTCGGCATAACTGCGGATCACCTTTTTGTTACGGCGTACGACGAGGACGTTTTCGGCATTCCGTTTCTCAGCGGCCTTTGTGTAGTTGAAACTGCCAAGCTGCAAGACCTTCTCGTCGATCACCATAAACTTATTGTGCATGATGGCATAGTTATCGTTGATGCGCGTCGGGATGCCGCTGTCTTTCAGGCGATGGTACAGGCTTCGTTTTTGCTTGCGCTGGCTCTTATCCAAAACAACTGTAACATCCACGCCCTTGCCATGCGCGTCGATCAACGCTTGCGCGATGGGTTCTGACGTGAAGGAATAAGCCGCGACACACACGGATTGCTCGGCCTCACCAATCGTCTTGACCACAAGCTCCGTCGCGCCCTGACGTGGAGAGAAGGCATGGTTGTGCAGTTTCTCATCAGCATAAGAGAAGTCAGCTGAAAGAAAGAGAAGAAATAAAGAAAGAAAAAGACGCATTATGATGTCTAATATAAGGTTGACCGGGCAATTAAACGAAACATCGATAACCACTTCCTCTTGAACAGAAAGAGAGGATATATCGAACTCTTTCGAAACAGATGGGCGGGTCGTCTTTTGATTATAAGTTAGCACCCATTTTTCTTCTTCCATCGCTTTATCCGGTTGAGCTTTTTTTGCTTTTTCCTCGTTTTGTATTTTGCGATCTTGATCCCGCACTTCTTTTTCGATGGCTTTCTGTTGTTGTTTTCGATAACACCGAACGGTGCATTGCATTAGGCCGATGATTTCTTCGTATAGGGCTAGATCGCTTTTTGGAATTCTTTCCTTATTAATAAAGGCGTCCAATTCTGATTTAAATTTTTCTATTTGCGGCTCAAAATATTCATCCGTTTCATCACAACCTCTGGTCACCCCTCTAAGGTGAAGCACAAGTTTCTGTATGCGGCGTAGCGCAAAATCGTTTTCTATACGCTCCCATGCTATATCCGTCGTTCCGGTCAAGATGCGCCAAATCAGTATTAATGAAATCAAACCAGCAACATAATCGCTTGCACGAAACCCATCTTCTTCGTTAAACCAAGGCATCCACGAGAATAAGGCATTAGTGCTGACAAAAAACACAAAAAACAAAAATCCGAGGGCTACGACTGCGGAACTCTTCTTGAGTATCTCCCTTATTCTTCGTTCACGAAGTTCATTTTCGGTTAGGAAGCTCGCAGAGCTAGGTTTCCAGACATTAAGAAAAGGTTCCCGCTCTTCATAACCTACAAACTTTTTAGGATTTGAGATAAATAACCATGCTTGTCGCATGAACACGAGAAGTGAAATGAACCCAAACAAGTATGCGGCCGACATCAGTATGTCTTTCATATACAAGTATCTCCCCATGAAGTTGCGGCCAGAGCGTTCACTCTGGTAACCTTGTGTTGCCTTACTCACATTTCTTGATGGCCATGACGCTCAGGATGGTTTCTTTCTCGCCGCGCACGGTGGAAAGCTCGGAAGCTTCAACGCCGTCGCCTTGTCCGTACCAGAGCATGAAGGCCTGAACTTGGCTTGACTTGATCCTTTGCTCCTGCGCGACAACAAGCTGGTTCTCACGCCGTGTTAGGGACGCAAGCTCGGTCGCCAAGCGCGAACAGGTGTCTTCGAAAGTTTATCGATTGGCGGTTTGCTTTGCCTGAACCTTCTGTCGGAAAGTTTGTGCGGTCGTTATATCGACAATTTAATTTGGAAGAGACTGGGAAGCTTGTAGCAACAGGACAAAACAACAACAGCGTGCTTAATGGCCTTAACCCTATGGCGGATACAATTGAGTTGGTTGCAAATCACTATAAACTTACACTTCGTCAAGTGGCTCAAATTTTTACAGACATAAATCTATATATAAGAACGCTCAACAGCAGCAGCCCGCTCAGTCATTGTCTTGGGCTTGTTGCCTCGTTGAGACACGTCAGCGCGCTTCCGAAAGATTTATTAAAAGCTTACTGTCAGGGATCAGAAAGCTATGATCGGCTTGTTCAATCACTCATACAAAATGGTTCTCTCAAAAACAAACGTCGAGAGGAAGCTAGTAAGGCATATCTTAATGTAATGTTTTTTGATCAGGAAAAAGTCAACAAACTACAGGAAGAATATCAAGTGCTACGTCAGCGTGAAAACCCCCTTGATACACGGAGCGCGTTAACCAATGACCATCCTACTGTAATGCAATGTCATGCGATTGATGCCTATTCCCGATTAATTAGTTTTGATGATCCTATAGCTTGGGTCGTTTATTGCAGGTTGGAAAAAGCGTCGCTTCTGACACAACAAAACCAATAAACCTAATCCCCATCCACCTTCAACGCCTCGGCGACACCACGGAATTGTTCCAGCGCTGCCTCAAGGTTAGCTTTATGGGTTCATTACCTTATTCCAATCGACATCAAAGCCTGCGGCTTGCAGCTCACGTCCGAGAGCTGCTTTCCATGCACCGGCAGCATCGAAGCGTTCCCATACCACGCCAGCAAAATCCGAAGGCCACTCAATTTCGCTATCTGTGACGAGAGTACAAACCTTGGCTCGGCCGAGGCGTCCTATAAAATAACCAAGCTCTAATAGAACATTCTGACGAGGACGGGGCTTTGGCTCATCCCCGGCTTTACAGCCCACATCATCTGGTGTGAGCAAAACAATAGCAAAGCCAACATCCCCATGGGCTTCAACTTTTTCAATAACAGTCCGTCCTTGATTGGCTTGTTCATGTAAGATAATGGCTTGAAAGCCAATTTTATCAAAAAATCTCGCAACAGCCTCCCGAGCGCCTTCATCATGTCCGTGAACTATAAATACCTTTCGCGAAATCTTTGGCGCTGTTCCTTCGGAAAGGGGAACAGATGAAGTTGCTTTGTGTGCAATAATTTCGTCGCGTAGCCAGCTTATCGCTTGATTTAAAATCTGTATAGACCGATCCCTACCTTCGGTTACATATTGGAGTGCTTCGTGTGCGTCATCATAACGACCGTGACCGCCACCCCTAGCCTCAATCCAGCTCGAGCTTACGCGCATAGTGACAGGCCCATTATCCAAACGCGCAGCATTTATATACCTCACATATTCGATCGTATTATGTCCGAAAATGGATGACAGAGTGCCTTCAATATTAGTTTCCAGAACTTTGACCTCAGTGCTCCATCGCTTTTGTATACTTTGAGGGTCAAACGCCTCGATCTCCTTTATAAGCTTTTCAAGACGAAAAATGCCATGTTCCATTTGATCAACGGTTAGCGCAGCTCTACTAGGTTCTTGGTGCGTTGTGCGTCTTGCCATGGCTATGCCTCCGTTTTCTGTAGCTGTTCTGCCACGCCCCTAAACTGCTCAAGGGCGGCTTCGAGGTTGTCGACGATTTCGGCGGCGATGATGTCGGGGGCTGGGAGGTTGTCGACGTCTTCAAGGCTGTCGTCTTTTAGCCAGAAGATGTCGAGGTTCAGTTTGTCCCGTGCGGCTAGCTCGGCGTAGGTGAAGCATTTGAACCGTTCGGTTTCCTTGCGTTTGGTGCGGCTCTCGGGTTTATAGGCTGCAACGAACTCATTCAAATCTTCGCGCTGCAACGGTCTTTCAACCAAGGTGAAGTGCATATTCGTGCGGAAATCAAAGACCCATGTTTCTTTCGTCCATGGCGTTGTGGCCGCTGGCTTCTTATCAAAGAATAACACATTCGCCTTCACGCCTTGCTTATAGAAAATACCAGTCGGCAGGCGCAGTATCGTGTGGAGGTCAAAATCGTTCAGCAACCGCTTGCGGAGCTTTTCACCCGCCCCAGCCTCAAACAACACGTTGTCCGGCAGGACGACGGCTGCCGTGCCGCCGACCTTCAAGATCGTCATAATATGTTGAAGGAAGTTGAGCTGCTTGTTTGACGTTGTGACCTTGAAATCGTCGCGCTCATAGTTTTCACGCTCTTGCGTGGATTTGCCGTCATCGCCAACGATGGTGTAGCTGCTCTTCTTGCCAAAGGGTGGGTTGGCAAGAACCATGTCATAGCGGTTGCCATCATCCATTAGCAGGGCGTCTTTGCCGCTTTCGATACATGCGCCGGAGATGCCATGCAGATACATATTCATGGCGCAAAGCGCGGCGACCTGTTCGGTGATGTCAGAGCCGTGGAGCTTTTCATTTTGCAGTTTAAGGATGGCTTTGCGTTCCTGCGTTTGCTGGCGCATGAAGTCATAGGCCGCGAGGAGAAAGCCGCCCGTACCGCAAGCGGGGTCGCAGACCGTCATGGTCGGCTGCGGGCGCATCACGTCCACCATGGCGCGGATAAGAGGGCGCGGCGTAAAGTATTGCCCTGCGCCAGCCTTGCTTTCCTCGGCATTGCGGGACAGCAGTCCTTCGTAAATCGCGCCCTTGATGTCCATATCAAGGCCAAGCCACGTTTCTTCATCGATCAGTTGGATCAGGCGTTGAAGGCGGGCGGGTTCATTGATCTTGTTCTGCGCCTTGCTGTAAATGGTGCGTAGCAACCCATCGCCCGTCGCGAGGGTTTCCAGCATGTCGCGGTAATGCCTGACCAGCTCATCACCCGTCAGGCGTTTCAGATGCTTCCAGCGATATTTGGCGGGGACGAGTGAGCCTTCATTCGCTAATTCCTCCCGCTCCTCATCCATCTTGAGGAAGAGAAGATAGGTGAACTGCATCACATAATCGGTATAGGCCACGCCCGATTGCTGCAAGACGGTGGCAAAACCCCAGACTTTGTTGACGATGGTGGCTTGGTTCATTTGGATACTCGTTTTCTTGGGCTAGTGGCGGCGGGCTTTTTCTGCTTCGACGTGCTTTTCGTGGCTTTGTTGCTTGTGCTGGCTCTCTCGGCCTTGATCCGATCCAGCAACACGCTGGCGGGTTCATCCTTCGCGTCTTGCGGGACGAGCTTACCTGAGAACGCGGCTTTGAGGATGGATTGACGTTCTGCTTGAAAAAGACGGTGTGTCAAAATCATTTGTTTATGGAAGTGATCGAGCTGGCTAAGTGCCAAACGAAGCAGGTCAGATATGGTCTCTTGTTCTTTCAGTGGCGGAAGAGGAACGAAAATATTCCTTACATCGATTAACGTAAGGCCATCCTTTGTGATGCCGCTCTTTTTATTATTCAACTGACGCTGGGTTGTATCGGATGCTAATGCCCAAGATATAAACTCAGCCGTTTTTTCGTTTACGGGTCGGCAAAGTGCTAAATGCTGGTTGATATACGCGTCTTCACTTGTGTCCGAAGCAAGGCCTACCATTCCCACATCTGCCGTGATCGACAATAAAATATCGTTTTTTGAAACTTTTGTTCTTAATCCTTCTGCATTGCAAGGTGGTGAAACGCGTTGCAGGTCTTCCGTGTCAATTTCTATGGTTAGTCGATTAAGATTTCCCACACGGTAGAACCTACTTCCCTCGGTACTATAATACTGTGCCCAGCCCCGTGAACCGCTAGTAATAAACGAGGTCACTGCGTCAAGGGTCGTCCATTCCCAAACCTTGGGCAGTTCTGAAAGATTGGGACGATTAGGCAGGGTTGGGTCTTTATATTCTCCGCGCCCGTTGAAAGCCTTGCGGCGTTCGGTGAGGATGCGGGCGAGGAGTTTATCGGCGGGTTCGATCTTGCCTTTGTTTTTCTCGCGCCATTCTTTTGTAAGCTCACCTGTGACGGCGGCTTTGAGGAGGGATTGGCGGTATTGTTTGATAAGAGCCTGCGCCTTTTTCAGCGCGGCTTCTCCGGCATCAATCTGGCTGAACAGCTCCTCGATCTTCTCTACGATGCGCTTTTGCTCGTTTTTTGGTGGGAGAGGAAATGTCTGTTCGCGAACCTGTTCATCTTTTACGGCGGGATAACTCACCCCATACTGAATTCCGGAAAGTTTATTTACAAAAGGGGTGCTGATGCACAGGTGGAACAAGTATTGTGGTTCAATTTCGTTCGCGGGGCGCAAAACAGAAAAGCCCGTGGATGCGATTTCTCCGTTAAGAGATTTTGGCACAGCCGCAATATTCCTGAGATATGGACGAACCGTTAAAAACAGCACATCACCAGATTTTATGATCTGTCTTGCCCGAGATGGGGCTTCACTAATCGTATATGACTTTCCACCCGTTACCTTGTGGCTCTTGTTATCAATGCTCGAAATGTCGATGTAGTATATCTTTTTATTAACGTCTTTTGTCTGGTTAATTTTGGCAATAGGTAAGGTTACCTCTCCCACCGTAGTCTCAACCCAATTCTCTGGTAACTCGCTCATGCCACCAACGCCAGATTTAAATCGTCGAGAAGGGATGGCAAGTCTTGGCCAAATTGTTTGCGGGCTTCGATCAGGCCGCCACGGTTCAGGAAGTCGGGCATGTCTTGCAAATCCATCGGGGCGATATGTACGTTATAGATGATGTGGTTTTTAATCAGGTTCAGCCATTCAAGCTGCATGGAAGTGAAGTCATAGCCCGCTTTCTTCTTGCGACCAAGCCAAAGATTAAACCGCGCCTCGGCTTGGCGTGTTTCAAAAGGCGATAGGAGAAATTACAGGCCGTGTAGGTCTTGCCCGCGCCCGTCGCCATTTGGATAAGCGCACGGGGGTCGGCCTTGGCAAGCGACGTCTCAAGGCCTGTGATGGCGTTGATCTGGCAATCGCGCAGGGTGCTTTTTGCCAAGGGCGGCATGTGTTGAAGGCGGGATCGCAGCGTGTCCCCCTCTTGCAGCCACCTTTCCAGCGTCTCAGGCTTGTGAAAGGCAAAGATGCGCCTTGAGCGCGGCGACGGGTCGCGCCCGTCACGGAAGAAGACTTCCTCGCCGTTGCTCTCGTAAACGAACGGGAGGGGCAGTATGTGGGTTTTGACATGCTCAGGCAGCGATCCAGCATAACCGCCGGATTGAGCCTCTGTCCCGCTCAGGGTCTCGCCCTGCTTTTTGGCTTCGATGACGCCTGCGGCCTTGCCATCGATGAACAGGAGGTAGTCGGCTTCCTTCTTGTCCTTGACGAGAAACTCTTCTACCGCGACGCCACGCGCGGCGAAGCGGTCGAAATTGGCTCGGTCTTGGATAACCCAACCCGCCTGCTTGAGCAGGGCATCTATCTTTTGACGGGCGAGTTCCTCGGGGGTCATGGGGGCCAATCGAATGGGTTTTAAACCGAATGTCTAACTCCCCCATATATAACAGCTTATTGAGTGAGGGGAACAGCATTTAAGGGTTTTGGCGTCTTGGATGTGAGAATTAAGCCCTTGAAGTGAGTTTTTTCGTTTTTGGAATGGAGGCGCTGTCACGGATCGGGGAGGGCAAGACCATCGGTACCAAACATGTAGACCATATTTTTTATGATCTTGATTTCCTTCTAAGTATCAGGTAGTTATAGTAAAAGTTTGAGGCTGTCCCCAGGCACCATGAACCCGCCCCCCACTTGTGGGGGGCGGGTTCATGGTATCTAGAAGCAGAGTATTGAACCAGCCCGAAGGGCGGTTCACGACCGCGCGTTAGCGCGGACGCCACGAGGCACGAAGCGCCGAAGTACATTCCGTCCCCTTACTTTTCCATCCGGCATAATGTCGTGTTCCTATTTTTATCTTTCCATCTTCCCCAGAGCATCCAGCAGAATTCTGTCATAATTATAAACATCCGGCGCGAAGTGGGGGGCGCTTTCCGCTGTCGGGAAATAGACCGTCTCATAGACAATAAAAAGCGGCAAGGGATTAGCAACCTTCAGCCAATGCGTGTGGGCTTTGTCAATTTCGGCCTGCACTGTTTCCGGCGTCCAGTCCCCCTCGTTGTCCGACAGGACAAAGACGGCAAAGGCCACGGGGTCCTGCAACCTCACGCAGCCAGAGCTAAGATGCCGATCGGCCTTGGCAAACAACTCTTCATGCGGCGTGCCGTGCATATAAACCGAGAAATCGTTATCGAAATCAAACTTGATGCGCCCCAACGAGTTTAATTCTCCGGGCGCTTGGCGTAGGCGGAAATTAAACTCGCTCTTGCTGATTTCATTCCAGTCTATCGCATCGCCATGGGGATCGTCGGCGCTGCCATTAATCACAAAGCCCATTTTCTCTAGGTAGTGCGGGTCTTTTTGAAGCTTGGGCAAAATATCCTCACGCGCAATTTTGGCGGGTACATGCCATGAGGGGTTAAAGATCACGCTGCGGATAACGCTTTGGATAAAGGGAGTCTTGCGGATTGTGCGCCCCGTGATCACAGGCGCATAGTAAACGCGCTGACCATTCTCGATGATTTGAACAGTGGTGTTGGCAATGTTGACAATCGCATACCGCACCGGAAAAACCTGCGCCATGTGGCGTTTCCGCTCCATATTCGCGATAATCTGGCCGATGCGCTCATCCAAGGGCACATTCATGGCTGCGATAGTTTTGGCCCCGATATTTCCATCGGCGTCAAGGCCATGACGAACCTGATAGTCGATGACGACGGCCATCAGCTCTTGCGTGTAAAGCAGTGGGTCCACGCCCTCGGCAAGCATGGGGACGGCGTAATCCTCGGCCTCCAGTCGCGCCCTAATGGACGCAAGACGCGGGCTTTTGTCGCCTAGGCGGATGGTGTCGCCTTGCGTAACGAGGGGCCACGCGCCTTTGGCTCTCATAGCGCGATAGTCTTTCAGCGTCGCCGCAAGCCGCGTATAGTCAAGGTCAGAGGGAGCCTGCGCCGTGAAGTATTCATTGAGCTTGTTGTCTTTGATAGCGGCGGCAATCTCAGCGACATAGGACGGCGCAGGGCGCGTAAAGGGCCACCCCGCATAAAGGTAGGCAAGGGTCACGCCATCGCCATGGATCCTGTGCGCCAACTTAAACAGGCTGTCCGTCATCAAAACTTCCAGCTTGAGCCTCGCAGCCGCGTCATCCGGTTTGTCCAGAAGGGGCGCGATAAGAGGGAACGCAAAATGCTTTTCGTCTAAGCCGTGATAGGCCGCATAAGCCTTCATCGATTCGAGAAAGGCGGCAATGGCCTCACGCCCTGTGGCGGACTGCGTATCCCACACGGGATAAAAAGAGCGCGTTTGATAAAGCTGAAGAAGCTCGATTTTATTCAGGGCATAACCGTCAAAAGGCGCGTTGTTTTGCGTCAAAAGCTGCGCAAGCGGCGTGTCCGGCACAGGCGGCGTATCATTGGCGAGGGCAACAGAATCGCCCCCAAAAGCAAGAGCGCACAAAAGGATTAGGCAACGTAGGAAAGGGCGGCGTGGATTCATAAGAAGACTTTGTGATAGTGTGGGGTTTATGTCAACGCAACCTGTCATGGAAACGGTTAAGGGACTCTTAGGACAATGGCCCAGCACAGCGAAAAACGTGTTTTTCCCTATACGCCAGAGCAGGTTTTCGATCTTGTGGCCGATGTCGCCCATTATCCCGATTTCCTGCCGTGGTGTCTGGACGCCCGCATCTTTGAAACAAGCCCAACAAGCATGAAGGCCGACCTACGCGTGGGGTATAAGGCGCTGCACGACACCTTTACCTCGATAGTCCAGTTGGATCGCCCGCGAAGCATCGTGGTGACGTATGGCGCAGGCCCCTTAAGCCACCTGCATACCGTGTGGCGGTTTGATCCGGTAGGAAAGGGGGCTTGCGAGGTTCATTTTGATGTCGATTTTTGCCTCAAATCCCCCATTTTAGGGGCTCTTTTGGACGCGTTTTTTGAGCGCGCCTTCTTCAAAATGGTCGAAGCGTTCGAATCCCGCGCCGCCCAAATTTATGGGGAAGACGCGGGAAGCGTCTAACGGTCACAAAAAGCTATAGGGATCGATGTCCACCTGCACCTTGATCGTGCGGGGGAGGGGCAGCGGCGCGAGCCACGCGCCAATCGCACTGGAAAGAGAAACGCCTCGCCCTGCCTGCACCATCAAGCGATAGCGATGCTTGCCGCGCAGGATGGCGAACGGCGCAGGCGCGGGGCCAAGGATCCGCATATTCTTATTCTGGGGTGAGGCTGCGGCGATGTGGCGAGCGATATCGATCACTTGCTGCTTATCCGCACCGGCAACCGTAATGGTGGCAAGGCGACCAAAGGGCGGCAGGTGATAGTTTTTCCGCTCGCGCATTTCGGCTTGCATAAAGGCGTCGCGCTCACCTGCCATAAGCGCCCGCATTACGGGATGATCGGGATTGGTGGTTTGCAGGTAAACCGTCCCCGCTTCCTCGGCGCGGCCGCTACGCCCCGCGACTTGCTGCAAAAGCTGAAAGGTTCTCTCGGCCGCGCGGGGATCGCCGCCCGCAAGGCCAAGGTCGGCATCAATCACCCCCACGGTCGTCAGGCGCGGGAAGTGATAGCCCTTCGCCATGATCTGCGTGCCGATAAGAAGGTCAATCGCGTGATCGTCCATCTGCTTGACCATCGCCTGCGCGGCCTTAGCGTCGGCAATCGTGTCGCTTGCCATGATGGCGGTGCGGGCCTCTGGCAGCCGCACCGCGATTTCCTCGGCAATGCGCTCAATGCCCGGGCCGCAGGCGGCAAACTTGTCCTCCGCGCCACAGGTGGGGCAAGCCTTCGGCACTGTCATGTTATAGCCGCATTGGTGACAGTGCAGGCGGCCCGTCCGCTTGTGCTCGATCATCCAGCTGGTGCAAGAGGGACATTGTAAGCGAAGCCCACAGGCGCGGCACAGCGTGAGCGGCGCATAGCCCCGCCGGTTCAAAAACAGCATGGCTTGCTGGCCGTTTTCCACGGCGCTTTGCAAGGCTTGCAAAAGAGGATCGCTGATAAAGCTTTGCGTTGGCATTTTCTCATGCCGCAGATCGATGATTTTGATGGTGGGCATCGACGCCTCACCAAAACGGCGGCGCAGGATCAAATGGCGGTATTTGCCTTGCTGGACATTGTGTAGCGTCTCGAGAGACGGCGTGGCCGAGGCCAACACAATAGGAATAGCGCCAACGTTGGCTCGCACCACAGCCATGTCACGCCCATGATAGATGACGCCTTCCTCTTGCTTGTACGCGCCCTCATGCTCTTCATCCACGACGATAAGGCCAAGGTCGGCATAGGGCAGGAAGAGGGCCGAGCGCGCCCCCAAAATAAACCGTGCCTTGCCTTGCTTGATCGCGTGCCAGTTAAGGCGGCGCTGCTTTTCTGTAAGGCCGGAATGCCATAAAGTCGGCGCTAGGCCAAAGCGAGCCTCTAGCCGCGAAAACAACGCAGCGGTCATGGCAATTTCTGGCAATAGGAGAAGGGCTTGCCGACCGTCCTTAAAGCATTGCGCGAGCGCCTCACCATAAACTTCTGTTTTTCCTGAGCCCGTCACACCATCAAGGAGCGTCACGGAAAAGGTGTTGTCTTTGACGGCAGCGGTAAGCGCGGCGGCGGCGCTTTCTTGTTCGGGGCTAAGGACGGGGGCGAGGGTGTCGATATAGTTGCCGTATTCGGAAAGAATGTTTTGGGCATTATTCTCACCTACTTCGTCATTCCCGCGAAAGCGGGAATCCAGCTGCGCCGCGTCTGCGGCGCTCATGAGTCTTTTGCCTCGTTGACACTCGGCACTGGATTCCCGCTTTCGCGGGAATGACAGATTTGTTTTAAAATCCGCCAATGTACAAGGCAGTTTATCCTTGTCCTTAAGGGGGCGGAGCTGCCCGCCCAGAACCATCTTTAGAATCGATCCGGCGGGGGTGAGCGTGTAGCCCGCAACCCAATCGACAAAGCGGCGTGTTGTCTCATCCAAGGGTGCTAGATCGAGAACGGAGGTGATGGCCTTAAGCTTACTGGCCTCGACCTTACCGCTGCCCTCATCCCACACAATGCCGATGACTTCCTCTTTGCGACCCAAAGGAACGGTCACAAACGAACCCTTTCCAAGGGTTAGGGAAGGGGGTACAAGGTAATCATACCCATCGCCCAGCGGCAAAGGCAGCAGAACGCGAACGGTTTCTTGCCGTAAGTTCTTTGTAGGCTTGGCATCAGGGTCGTTCATTGGTTAGACTGTCCCATCGATAGTCGAATCGCATCACAGGAGTTTAAGTCTTATGAAGTTTTTTGTTGATACCGCCGATTTGTCAGAAATAAAAGAGCTGGCCGCAACAGGCCTTCTGGATGGGGTGACAACCAACCCCTCGCTGGTCGCAAAGTCGGGCCACAGCAACTTTATCGAACTGATCCGCGAGATCACGGCCATCGTCGAAGGGCCTGTGAGCGCCGAGGTTGCCTCAACCGATTATGTCACCATGATGGCCGAAGCCCAAACGCTGGCCAAGATTGCGGACAACATCGCGGTGAAGGTTCCGTTGACCCCAGCAGGTCTTAAGGTTTGTAAGAATCTGTCCAGTAATGGCACGATGGTCAATGTGACGCTATGCTTCTCAGCAGCGCAGGCCATTTTGGCCGCCAAGGCGGGCGCGACGTTCGTCTCGCCCTTCGTTGGACGGCTTGATGATATTGGCCAAAGCGGCATGGAGCTGATTGCCGATATTTGCACCATTTATGGCGCTTATCCTTCCTTTGATACGCAAGTGCTTGTGGCCTCGGTGCGCTCGCCCATGCATGTGGTGGAAGCGGCCAGAATGGGCGCGGACGTCGCTACGATCCCGCCATCGGTGATCCGTCAGTTGTTTAACCATCCTTTAACCGACAAAGGCTTGGCGCAATTTGTTGAAGACTGGAAAAAGACCGGTCAAACTATTCCAGTGTAACGGGTAACGCCTATGGCTCCTTCATCAAAACGCCCTTATCTCGCTGTTGCTGGCCTTACGCCAGAAAACGTGCGCGGCTTTTTGATGGAGAACCCCGACTTTCTGGTCGATAATGCCGATCTGATGGAAGAGCTTGTCTCGCCAGAGCTGCGCAGTGGCGATGGCGTGCAAGACTTCCAGCATTATAGAACGGCAAGAATTCAAGAAGAGTATGACGACCTAAAAGCCGAGCACGAAGATTTGATCGACCTTTTACAGGAAAACCTTCAGCGCCAAGACCGCATGAACGCTGCGATCCTTGCTTTAATGGATGCGCCCGATTTTACCTCAACCTTGCGCCTGATCGGTCACGACTTCGCCACGCTGCTGAATCAAGAGGCCGTTGGCTTTTTCCTAGAGGCAGGCGGCTGGCTGGATGTCGGCGACTATGACGGGCTTAAAGTTGTGCCACCGGGGGTTGTTAACCGTTGGATTAATGGCCGCGACGTGATGCTAGAGGAAGTACCTTGCGGTCTTGTGGATTTGTACGGGGATAAAGCCCCTGCCATCCGCTCGCAAGCTCTCGTGCGCCTTGTGATCAGGGAAGGGCTTCCTCATGGGCTTCTGGCCCTTGGGCATAGCGATCCTATCCAGTATGCCACCGATCTGGCGACCGAACAGGTCGAAACCCTTGGCGGCGTGGTCGAGCGTTGCCTTGCCAAATGGCTTTAATGGGCAGAAGCGGCGCTAGCCTTAAAACGACCCTTGGACGCATTAACCTTACCCTTCGTACTTAACAAAATAAGAATTATTGACGGGTGGCAAGGATTGTGGATATTGCCTCTTGACCTCATAGGGCTGCCCGCGTATGAATGCGCCTTCCAAAAGAGATGATAAAAAACCCATAAGGAACAACGATGGCTAATCATAAATCTGCCGCCAAGCGTGCGCGGCAAACTGTTAAAACTAATGAGCTGAACCGCTCACGTCGTGCCAAAGTCCGCACCCTGACGAAAGCGGTTGAAAAGGCCATTGTCGGCAAGGATCCGGAAACGGCTGTTACGACTTTGCGCTCTGCTGAATCTGGGTTGGCTCGTGCAGCAAGCAAAGGCACACTGCATCCTAAGACTGCCGCTCGTAAAACCTCGCGTTTGGCAAAGGCCGTCAAGAAAATTGCCTTGGCTAAAGCCTAATCCTTTCCGAGCAGAGTCCCGTGAATTTTAAACGCGCGATCCCACCAAGGGACGCGCGTTTTTTTTGTCAGAAAAATCCAATGTGAAAACTATCCTTTTTCCAATCATGGCATCATTAATTTTATGGTGAACAACTTTTGATTTATCGTTTCATGCGCGTCACATTTTTTTACAAAAGAAAAAATATTTTTCCGATTCACACACGAAGACCCATTGTAAAACGAATCACTTTTGTTCTATGGTGCATTTCTGTTCGCCGAAGTTTGAATGCTTGCCAATACGGGTTTCTCGCGGCTTTTTATAAAGCTTTTTTAAACCCGACCCCTGTAACACGTTGCGTTTTGAGTGAGGACTTCCATGGTATCGATGGCCGCTAAAAAGCAGACAAGTGAAAACGCGCAAGTGTCCGATCAAGTTTTCGACTCCTTAGATACCGCTTCCTCTCCCGATTTTGCTTCCCCTGTTTGGACACAACTGCGCGATCTTTTGCGCGACCATTTGGGCGAGACGGCCTATCGCCGTTGGATCGAACCCGTCAAGGGAAGCGTTGTGCTAAACGCCAAGGGAGATTCCGCTCTTTCCATCTCCGCACCGACGCGCTTTATGCGCGACTGGATCGAAGCCCATTACGGCGATGTTGTTCGTATGTTGTGGCGTAAACTTGTTAAGGCAGGCGGTGTTGAGTTTGTTGTTGCCTCCCCCCTCTTAAAACCAGCTGCTACAACACAGGATCTTGTGAACGCAGGGGCCTCACCTGTTGTGACAGCACTGCCTCCACAACAAGCCGCCGCGCCTTCGTTTCCGTCCATGGTTTCCGCAATGCCGCAAGGCTCGCCCAGCGATGAAGCCGCCCTTGATCCACGCTTTACGTTTGATAATTTCGTCGTAGGCAAACCCAATGAACTGGCCTATGCCGCCGCGCGGCGCGTGGCCGATACGGAAACGCCGACGTTCAACCCGCTGTTCCTTTATGGTGGCTCTGGCCTTGGCAAAACGCATTTGATGCACGCGATTGCGTGGCAAATTCGCCGCAACTTTCCCAATCGCCGCGTCATCTATATGTCCGCTGAAAAGTTCATGTATCAATTCGTGCGCGCGCTTCGCTACAAAGACACCGTCTCATTTAAGGATCAGTTTCGTTCGGTCGATGTTTTGATGATCGATGATGTGCAGTTCATCGGCGGCAAGGACACGACGCAGGAAGAATTCTTCCACACCTTTAACGCGCTGGTGGATCGCAACCGCCAAGTCATCGTTTCCGCCGATAAATCGCCGCAGGATCTGGATCGCGTGGAGGAGCGCTTGCGCTCGCGCCTTGGTTGGGGTCTTGTTGCTGATTTGCATCCCGCCAATTACGAATTGCGCCTTGGCATTTTGCACGCTAAAGCTGAAAAGCTAGGCTGCGCCATGCCCGACAAGGTGATCGAATTCTTGGGCCACAAAATCACGTCCAACGTGCGCGAGCTTGAGGGCGCGTTGAACCGCATCGTTGCGCATTCACAGCTGGTGGGACGCACCATCTCGCTAGAGATGACGCAAGAAGTCTTGGCCGACGTGCTACGCTCAACCGAGCGTCGCATCACGATTGACGAGATTCAAAAGAAAGTGGCTGAGCATTTCAATATCCGTGTGTCGGATATGCACTCCGCCCGCCGCGCCCGCGCCGTGGCAAGGCCGCGTCAGGTTGCGATGTATCTGGCCAAGCAACTCACGCCGCGCAGCCTGCCGGAAATTGGCCGCAAGTTCGGTGGCCGCGATCACACCACGGTCATCCATGCCGTCAAGAAGATCGAAGAGTTGTCAGCCTATGACAACGCCTTCCGCGAGGATGTCGATCTGCTCCGCCGCTTGCTACAGGGTTAAGAGATAAAAAGGGAAGCTACTTCCCGACGATGCTGAACCCAAGCTTTTCGATCGCCGCCGTCAGCTCGCCAAAGCCACCTATTAGCGCATCCGCGCCAAGGGCCTCCCAGTCGTCGCTATAGCCATGCGTGATGATCACGCATTTCACGCCCGCTTGGCGGCTGGCCAGCACATCGTTCATGCCATCGCCAACGAACAGGGTTCCTTCGGGCGATACGTCCATCGCCTTAAGCAGATTCAAGACGTGATCGGGGTGAGGCTTATGCACCATATAGGTGTCGCCACCCGCGATAGCCGCGAAATAGCGCGTCAGGTCAAGCTGATCAAAAATACGCCGCGTGGCGGCTTCTTGCTTGTTGGTACACATGGCCAGTTTAACGCCAGCCCCCGACAAGGCCTCCAGCGCCTCACGCCCGCCCGCATAAATCTGCGAAGGGTCGGCGGGAACCTTGCGGTAATGCGTGATAAACTTCTGAACAAAGGGATAAACGTCGTCCTGTGGCAACCCGCCCGTAGCCGTAAGGGCGCGGCAGCACAGCTCCATCATGCCATCGCCCAAAAAGCCCTTAATTTGCTCTAAAGGCAGGGGAGGGCGGTCACATTCCTCCAGCATCAGGTTCAGCGCTTGCCCTATATCAGGGGCGCTGTCCAGCAAAGTGCCGTCACAATCGAATAAAACCGCTTCAAGCCGTTGCATTTAGCCCCCCGAACAGTGATAATATGTCTTCATGATTTTCTCTTCCTTCAGGATAAACCGACAATGACCGACAAGGCAACGCCTGTAAACCAACCTCCCTTAGCCTGCGTTATTCTGGCGGCAGGGCAGGGGACGCGCATGAAATCCTCTCTGCCTAAGATATTGCATCCGGTGGCCTCCTTTCCCATGATCCATCATGTCGTGAGGGCATGCGAGGCTCTTGCGCCGCAGAAGGTCGTGGTCGTCGTCGCGCCCGCTATGGAGCCAGTGCAAGCGGCAGTCGCGCCCCATGCCTGCGCCATTCAGCAGCAGCCCCTTGGGACAGGCGATGCGGTGAAGGCCGCGCGTGAGGCTCTGAGTGGCTTTGAGGGGCATATTCTGGTTCTATTTGGCGATACGCCGCTGATTACGCCTGCCTCACTTACGGCGCTGCGTGAGCGTTTGATGCAGGATAAGGCCGCACTGGCCGTTGCAGGCTTTGTGCCCGCCGATCCTGCCCCCTATGGCCGCTTGGTCATGGACGAAGCTGGTAGGCTGCAAGCGATTGTCGAGGCCGCCGATGCCACGCCTGCGCAAAAGGCAATCACGCTTTGCAACGGCGGGATAATGCTGTTTAAGGCCTCCGCCTTGTGGTCTTTGCTGGATCAGGTCGGCAACGATAACGCCAAGGGCGAATACTACCTGACCGACTGCATTGCTCTGGCCGCCAAGCAAGGCTTGCCAGTGACCACGACAACGCTGGATGCCGATGACGTGCGGGGCGTGAACACACGCGTGCAGCTGGCCGAGGTCGAGGCCGTGATGCAGAGCCGCTTGCGTAAGGCGCATATGCTGGCGGGCGTTACAATGATCGACCCTGCGACGGTCTTTCTAGCGGCAGATACGGTGATGGGTCGCGATGTCTCTATCGGGCCGAACGTTGTCTTTGCGACAGGCGTTGTGATCGAGGATAACGTCGAAATCCGCGCCTTTTCCCATCTGGATCAGGTCACTGTGAAAAAGGGCGCGATCATCGGCCCCTTTGTCCGGCTGCGCCCCAAGTCGGTGATCGGCGAGGCCGCCCATATCGGCAACTTTGTTGAGATCAAGAACACAAAAGTCGCTAAGGGCGCAAAGGTCAACCACCTTTCCTATATCGGCGATGCCTCGGTTGGCGAGAAAACCAATATCGGCGCGGGCACGATCACCTGCAACTATGACGGCTTTACCAAGGCTCATACGGAAATAGGCGCGGGCGCGTTTATCGGCTCAAACACGGCTCTCGTCGCGCCCGTCACAATAGGCGATGGCGCGATCATCGCGGCGGGCAGCACAATCACGCAGGATATCCCCTCGGATGCTTTGGCCATCGCCCGCGAAAGGCAAACGAATACAGAAGGTTGGGCGGGACGTTTTCGCGCCTTGCAAAAAACAAAATCGTGAGGCGAGAATAACGTGAAAATAGGGTGACATGACGGAGATTTTGCTTTTTGTAATGTCCCGCGCTATGATCCCATGAACAAATAACCCGAAGAGGCACACCATGAACGAGATCATTAACGAAGAGACCCTGAAAAAGAACGTCAAGGACAAGGACACTTGGCTGCGCTTTGTGTATCTGGTCGTTTTCGGGTTTGCCTTTTACCTGTCCATTATCCTGACCTTTGCCACCTCGATCTTTCAGTTCTTGGCGAAGTTGTTCGGCGGCCATTCCTTTGTCGGCCTAGCCGAGTTTGGCGCGAACCTCGCCACCTATCAGGCGCAGGTTACCCGCTATCTGACGTTCTCCTCGGACGAAAAGCCCTTCCCCTTCGCGCCGTTTCCAGCGGAGAAACAGGCGGATGTTACGGACAAAGTAGCCGAGTAACCCTACCACAAGCTCCCCTAAGGTTCTTATGACTCATAGCCTTCTCGCCGACATCGGGGGTACAAACGCTCGTTTTGCCGTTGTCGATGAGAAGGGCGCTGTAAGTCGTATCAAAATCTATGCCGTTCGCGAAAACCCGACCCTTATGGGTGCGCTGGAGTCCTACCGCAAAGAAGAATGCGCCGACCTTTCTATTAAGGCGGTGGCCATGGCCATCGCGGGGCCGATTCTTGGCGATAGGGTTCCTTTGACAAACTCGGACTGGGTTTGCGACAAGACTGAAATTGCGAACGCTGTAGGCACACCCCACGTTTTTATCCTAAATGATTTTGAAGCGATTGCTGTCGCTATCGGTTCGATGAAGGCCGAGGACACCATCGTCTTGCAAACAGGGCAACCCTTGGATTTCGCGCCTCGCCTTGTGATGGGGCCCGGCACGGGCCTTGGCATTGCCGCGCTTAAGCCTGTTCAAGGCGGCGGCTTTGAAGCCATCCGAACAGAAGGCGGCCATGTTCGCTATGCCCCCGCCAATGACCGTGAGCACCAGATGATCCGCCTGCTTTCGCGTGAACTAAGTTTTGTCAGTGCCGAGGATTTGATCTCTGGCCCAGGTATTGTGAATCTTTACAAGGCTAATTGCATGCTGGTGGGGGAGGCTCCTGAATTGAGCGACCCCGCCGCCATAGTGCAGGCCTCGCGTGAGGGTAATCCGCTGTGTAAGCAAGTGCTGGGCGATTTTGCCGCGATCTTCGGTAGCGTGGCCAGCCAGATGGCTTTATCCTACATCGCGCTTGGCGGCGTCTATCTGACGGGCGGCGTATTGGAAAAGTTGGGTGCCGATTTCGATCAATCCCGCTTTTTAGAGCGCTTTGCGACCAACCCGAAAATGGCCAGCCTTCTGGCCCGCGCCCCCGTCTATCGCGTCAAGGCCAGTATCCCCGCGTTTGAGGGTCTTGAGCGTGTCGTGGGACTTCTATTATAGCGTTGGCTTGCGCGGCGGGACGCACTGTTTAATGACACAGTCCACCGCATGAACAGCCATTTCCTTATCAAGGATAACAGCAGAAACATCTGCCGCCATCATGCAAGTGTGCGTTTCCGCATGACTTGAAGGAGAAATATGTTCCGCAAAAAGATGGCCAAGGACATTCACATCAGCCCTTACGCCAGCAGCAACGCCCGATACTGAATCCTCAAAGCTGATATAACGACGTGGGTCAGGCGTCGTTATCCCGCGCCTCGCCGCCAATGATTGAATAGAATCGTGGTAGCACTTTGGATCAGGCTTCCTTCCGCAGAAGAGCCATTGAGAGCCATCTTTGTCAAAATAGTGCTTCAATCCGGCGGCCTCAACATAACGAAGGGCTCTGTCAGGCTCGCTGCCCGTGGCGATGCACATCGGAACGCCAGCATTATCCAAATAGTCTAGAAGACCTTTAAAAAAAGGATGTACTTTAATCGGCTCATTCGACAATGGCGACCTCTTGCGAATAGCCATGATTTCATCCTCAACCGATTGAGGAACCTCTAGGCGGAAATGATCACCAACAGTCTTACGAATGCGATATAAAGGCATCCCTGCATAACAGCGGTAGCACCGCGTGTCCGTAATACCATGCGTAGCTTCAAGCCATTCCTTATGAACATTCCCAATCGTATCCAAGGCGACGCTTTCATTATTCACAACAAGCGTGCCGTCCAAATCGAAAATAGCACCATCCAGACGGTCTATATGACGATCTAAAACAGAAAAGTCATAAGTAAAAGGGGGGACAACCGACAGTTTAAATTCGGCTGGGGGCAAAGAAGCCATCATCCGGCCAAGATCACTTGCGAGCCGTTTTTGCTGTGTTGAAAATCCTACTGACATAATGTGTCTCCCTAATTAATGTGATTAGGCTACGTTTCGGGGTTTAGCCCCAATGGAAATAAGGTGGTAGGCGGCAGTTTCATTCGCGTTCTGTAAAAGAGATTGTAAGGATTCTTGTGTCAACGCTTCAAGGGCGCTTACGCTGAAAATGTCGTTCTTGCTAAAAGCAATAGCAAGGCCGGCGTTAAAGTTGTCACCTGCGCCAACCGTGTTGGTTAGCTCAAGATCCAAGGTTGAGGCCGAGGCCGATACGGTCTTAGTGTAAGCTTCAGAGCCGTGCAAGCCCTTTGTGAACACGGCCATTGAAGCGCCCGCGTCCAGCCAGATTTTGGCAACGTCTTGCATGCTCATGTCGGGATAGGCCCAGCCGATATCGGCATCGCTGGCCTTCATGACATGCGCTATGCGCGCCCATTCAAGGACGAGGCCGCGATAACGCTCAGGATCCTTGGCAATCGTGGGACGGGTGTTCAAGTCATAGCAAACAAGGGCGTTTTTCTTGAAGCGATTGGCGAACTCTAGCCATGCAAAACGAGCCGGTTCCATAACCGTTGAAATAGAGCCAAAGCAACAAATCCTCTTTTCGTCCTCACCGCCCAAAGCCGTGGGGAGGTCTTCGATTTTTGTCATTTGCTCGGCTGTATCGCGGCCATAAAAGGAAAAGGCGTTTTCTTTACCGGGTCGAATGGAAATAATGGCAAGCGTTGTGTTGCGATCAACCCGAATAACGCCAGAGGCATCAATGCCGTTGTTTGTTAAAGAGGCGTAGAAACGCTCGCCAAACGTATCTTGTGACATGGGGCCAACAAAGCCGATTTGAATCTTGTCAGTTAGATTTTCACGTTTAACCGCACGTGATGCACCCGTCGCTCCATTGAACTGCGAGCCACCAAGCAGAAATTTAAAGTCACCGGATCCTTCGACTTTTTCCAAAAGATCGGCGACAACCTCGCCACAAAAATAGATTTTAGACATGAGGTCTGCGACTCCATCAAGGATTGATTTCGCGAAGGTACTGGCTGAATATATTTTCGTCAAACAAAATTGAGGTTAACACAAAACTTTGACTATTTTATTAATGAGTTGTGCGAAAAAGCCATAATGGTTAATCTGTCGGTAATATCTATGTTGAAAGGGGCTCTTCACATGCATTCTCTTGCCCGTATTCTCTCAACCCGCTTTCTTACGCTTAGCGTTAAGGAATCGGCGTTGTTGCTGTTTGCCGCCTCGGTTGGCTCATTGTTGACGGCCTATGTGGCGGAGACATTTTTTGGCGTTCTGCCGTGCGTCCTATGCCTTTACCAGCGCGTACCCTATGCCGTGGTCGTCGTACTGTCTTTGCTGGCCTTCGTAAGCACAGTTCTGATTCGCGGCAGGGCAGCGCGAGGCCTACTCCTCCTATGCGCCTTCGCATTTTTTGTGAACGCCGGTATCGCATCCTTTCATTCAGGGGTGGAGCTTCACTGGTGGCAGGGCACGGACGGCTGCGCGGTCAATCCGCTTGTGATACAAGAGCTCAAAGACCCCACCGCCGCGCGTGAGGCGTTGATGGCAACGCCCGTTGTGCGTTGCGATGCGGTTAATTTCACGTTCCTTGGCTTCACGATGGCGAACTGGAACATTCTGGCCTCGCTGGCCTTTGGCGCGTTCGCGCTTTTCGCCGCGCGGCGGCGGAAGGGCTAATCCCAACAAGCTTATGAACTGACGCGTAAAGAAAAAAGAAAACGGGATCCCCACTTTGCCCTTTCGCCCGCCGCATGTGCGGCGGGACGAGGGCGCGGGGATGACGATAGAGGGTTTAACTTATACACAAAACCGGCATAATGATCAAAAAGGTGTGGGTAGATTTCGTATAAGTTTATGATAGATTTGAGGAAAAGGGAGTTTTTGAAGGTGTCACAACAAAAACTGTCCGAAGTGTGGATGTTTTTCGATCTATCGAG
>JBAZRW010000012.1 GCA_041662785.1 Bdellovibrionales bacterium
GATAGATCGAAAAACATCCACACTTCGGACAGTTTTTGTTGTGACACCTTCAAAAACTCCCTTTTCCTCAAATCTATCATAAACTTATACGAAATCTACCCACACCTTTTTGATCATTATGCCAAATTACCCGTTACAAGAACCGGGTACAATGGCAGGAAGTAGCAAAATGCTCACAGAAACCCAGTGCAGAAATGCAAAGCCCTCAGAGAAGCCCTATCGGTTGGCAGACGGCAGGGGTTTATATTTGGAGGTGAAACCAAGCGGCACAAAAGCATGGCGGTATCGCTTCGAGCTTTCCCATGAGGGGAACCGTAAAGAGAGCATGTTTGCCATCGGCGACTATGCCTATGTCCCCGGAAAAGAGACTGAAGAAGAAGCCCAAACCAGACGTTGCGGTGGACGCTTTACCTCAGCTGAGGCACGCAAGGAACGCGACCGGGCTCCCGGCCACAATGGGTCGAGAAGCGACGTGTTGACGGACGTCATCCGTTATCAGAGGGGTTATTCAAGCCCCGGTCAGCCACAAGGACAAACCGAAGCCATATTGCAGGAAATCATCTGCAATGACAATCGGCTTACATTGCATCGTCAGACAGAGCACCACGAGGCACAAGGCATGGCATTTGAGCATCCCGCGCTGTCCGCTTTGCTGATTTTTCAATGGGGCTATGGTTAAGAGCAAATTCTCATCCCAATGTTTTTGTTGGAAAAAAGGATTAACGAGGCTTATTTATTAACAAATGGTAAACGTAAGTTATTGAAAGTAATAGAGAAATTGTTTTAAGGCTGGATTTTTGCTATTATCCGTTAGCAGACAAAAAGGAATTTAGCGCACCGCGCAACAATTAACAGGCCACGAAATCATTTTACCAACCCACAGGGGGACGCTATGCTGAACGCAAGATATTTAGAAAACACCATTTCAACACACCCCGTGCTTATCGACGCAATGTGGGGCGTAGAGGGCGATAACGAAGTGAAGCGGACAGTCCCAGCTTTGAGATCTGTTGCAAGGATCATCACAAACAGAGACAGCGTTTCTGGCTCGCGTTCGCAGGCCTATGTGTTTCCTTTGCCAGACGGAACACTTATTCGTTTGGACATCAACGACGATAACACCTACGACTATAAAAGTGCGACGACGATACCCGACACGCACCCCGCTGCAAAGGCCTATGCTCAAAATCTGGGACATTCGGTTGAGTTTACGCTTGCCGAAGAAGGAGATATTGGCCCTCGCGCCAATCCTGCCGATGTTAAAAAATTGAAGGAACGCCTTGAAGCGGATATATGCCGCTATCAGCAGGAACAGGCAAACGAACACCGTTTGAAACTTTAATCGTCATAGCTTCACTTTTAAGGGAGAGATGACGATGGTTGCCAAGTGGCTGACCCCCGATGAGATTATTGATCTGATGATGGGGGTGATTCTCAAAGATCACACCGCCGCTTGCCCCTATTTTGGCCGCGCCCATCTTTACACAGGCCCTCGGAAAGAAGTTCACGGGAAAGGAACAAATATCCTTGGCTACATTCACGACAATGACAGCAATCACGAACGCGCCAAGTTTTTGGCTACAACTTTCGACGCCAAGCTTATTGACGAGATGAATGTCTATACGCTTGTTTTGAACAACATTGTTGGATCGGGACATAACGTTTATCGCTACATTCATGCCGCCTTTGACGATCAAAAGAAGTCAGAGAAAGAAGCAGATGATGAAGCTGACCGCGTTATGCGCAAAGCCTCAAAATATTTTGTTGATGGCCTCTGGGGTCATGTGACGACTTCCGTTTGCGGCGCGGGAAGAAACAGAATTTTCTTCGACACCGAATTCCCGCGTCTTGGCAAAGAAACCGTTGACCTTATCACGGGGCTTGCAAAATCCTGCGATATTGAGACAGTTAATGAAGGCTCCATTATGGACATTCGCAAGCTGTTCAAGTTGAACGCTATTGAAACGGCGTACCGTGTTGTTTGCGTCAACGAGCAAAACTTGCTCAACCGTATGGCATGGGATAAGGCTTCCGAAGAAATCATGCGCCATTGCCTTGACGTTGAAGAGTTCTATATGATTGATCGTCAAAAGGGATGGAAGGCAGCGGCGAAAGAATTGTTCATCGGTGGCGCTCCCGTGCCGGAACTGGTGCGCTTGGATCGCAAGCTCACACGCCAAGACCGTGCCGCCAAGCGTTCACCGAAATATTGCAAAAGCCCCGCCGAGCGTCTTTCTCAAAAAGAATCCAAATTGCTGCATTTCGTAACAGCGATTGCCGCAAGGACAGCCAGCGCGACCGTTGCCCCGCGTTAAGACAAAAAAATAAACGCCTCCTTTGCAACATAAGGCTCTTCTTTGTCAGTCCTAATCAGGTGCAGATATGGACTTTGACCGCGAGTCAACAAGAGAATATTCTTCTTTCGTAATCGTTGAGAAATGCAGTGAGGAAGCAGTGGCAAACACAGAGAACCTATCCCCTTGGGCAGAAGGACAGTCGGGCAACCCCTCCGGAAAGCAGAAGGGGACGTTGAACCGCGCCACGATCCTGAAACGCTATCTTGCGGCTCCCCTGAAAGAAGCCCCCACAGACATCCCCATTGAGCTGGAAGGCCGGATCACGGTTGAGGAAGCCATTGCCCTCGCTCTTATCAAAAAGGCTCTGTCCGGCGATATGGCGGCGATTAAAGAGGTTCAAGATACGGTGCATGGCAAGATAGTCGAAACTTCGGAAGTCAGCCATAGCTACACCCAGATGGGTAGCGTTATGGTCGGGCAAGCTGACAGGGCTATGCGCCACCTGACTTTTGATGTAGGTACTGAAGCCCTCTTACCAATGTGATCCCCATTGAAACAAAGAGGGGTAGCGTTTATAAAACTGGGTACATAACCGGGTACAAAACGTATTGCTTGATTAATAATGCGTTTAAGTACATATGGCTAGAAGGTAACTTCAGATTTAATGTATAGCCGCGCAGGCCTACGCCTTCTCCCTATTCTCTTCCAAATACTGGCGCAGAGCGTCGGCCTTGGCGAAGAACGTCTGGCTCACGTCATGCACATAGGGGTTCTCGCACTCAATCGCCAAGAAGAGCTCAGGCGAGCAAAACCGAACCATGTTCACAGACTCAATCAACAGTTCATAACTCTTGGTCGTCATGCCTATGGGGAACGGCTCAAAATCCTGAACCAGCATTTTCGAGACAAGATGCGTAAGGCCGAAAACAACCGCCGCCTCACGGTCGTGCTCATCGGGCGTCGCCATGATCACTTTCAGCGCGAGCGCCGTTTCTAGAAAGCCTTTAAGCTTTTCAACCCTCTCTTGCGGGCAACGCAAAGGGCATAAAACAATCTTCTGCCCTTCGATGCCGTTCTTCCCGCTTTGTGGGCCAAAGAGAGGATGCGTCGCGATAAGGTCAACATGGGATGGCAGATCGCGCAGCATAAGCGCGGCAGGCTTTACTTTAACCGAGCCAACGTCCAGCACCAGAGTCCCTTCACTCAAATGATCCTTGATCGAGGCAATCGCCTCCTCCATGCGTGGCACAGGCGCACCGATAATCACCACGTCAGCCTTGGCCACTTGATCGGGCGGCAGCATCGCGATGCCATGGGCGTCGGCAAACGTCTTTGCCTCTGACGCTGGATCATATGCCTGCAAGGTAAAATGCGGCAAAAGATGGCGAGCCATCAGTTGTCCAAAAGAACCAAGGCCCAAGAGACCAACGGTCTTCTTCTGATTATCTGTCATCGTCATCACCTAAGAAAAAACAACAAAATCCCACTTCGCTTTTATAGCGAACGGGGAAAGGGTCGATTGTTAGAAAGAAAAACTACGCCGTCCGCCGCCCGCCTTTGAGGGGGGCCGGATAACCGCCAAGGGGCGTAAGCTGCTGCATGCGGCTGCCCATCATGGCCTTGATACGGCTCAGGCGCGTATCATTGCGCCCAACGAAGCCTTCGACTTCCGCCAAGAAGGCCGTAGGAGCCGAAGCGCCGCGTCCCATGCTGTGGGTCAGCATTTGGCGAACCTTATAGCCCGCCTTACCCAGCAGGCGCTTCATCTCGGCCTCAGGCACATGCGTGCATTGCAAGGCCAGAAAACTGCGATCATCGCCCGTCAGTTCGGGATAAAGCTTGCCGACAACTAAGCCCATCGGCATGGCGCGACGCGCATTACTGCGGCCAGCCTTCAGGATTTCCGTCGGCATAGATTGAAAAACCGTCAACACATTGGCTTTATCCGCCGTCAATAAAGGCCACCACGCATCCTTCTCATCCTGCGCGGGCGGCGGCACGACAGCCACGGTAATCTTGTTTTCCTTAAGTGCCTTGATGGCAGCAACAGCCGTCGGGTATTCGACCAGCGGCGTGAACGAGCCATAATGATCGCGGGCGACGTCCCACAGGTCAGGCCCTTTATCAGGCGCATAAACGCCGACCTTCAGCCCGCCTTCAAGAAGGGTAAAGGCCCCGATCATCTGACGCCACAGGCTCACGACAAGACCTTCAGGAATCTTGCCCTGCGGCCCAGCCATTAGCGCGCGGAGCATCTGCGCCTCGCGTCCCGGACGGATATAAATATGCTGCTTGCCTTTAATTTTGCGAACATGGTCAATGACTTCCGACCGCTCACGCAGCATGTCGTGAAGGACTCCATCAATTTGATCAATACGAGCCCGTAGATCGGCCAGTGCTTGTTTATCGGGGCTGATAGCTGCGTTCTTCATAACCATAATTTCGTCCAGTCTCTATTCTTTCAAAAGGTTAGCAAGGTAACTTACACTACTTTCTTCAGAAAGCCAAATGCGTTGTTTTCAAGGTATTACGCCCCGTCGGCACAGGCGCAGGCGGAAACGGTAAAGGCAAGACAAAGCGGCGTTTTGTAACATTGCATTTTGTCATGGCAGGGGCATAAACCTGCTTGCTGGCATGGGCCACCAAGACGCCCCCGCCCCCCAAGAGAAGCGCCGAAGCCGCCCTTTCCATCCACGGCGCAGCCAGCATGGACAGACGTGACGAACAAGGCGGCATGAAAAGAGCATGGCCTATCTTTTCAAGGAAGAAATGCTCACGCACAAGACATCGAAGTTGCGAAGCCGAATAGGGCTGCCCCACGCCAAACGGTGTTTGATCGCTCAGCGCCCACAGCCCACGCCGGTTGGGAACAATAATAACGATCTGGCCATTGGGTTTCAAAATGCGCCAAGCCTCTTGCATAACAGCAGCAGGATCGGGGGCCAGTTCTAGCGCATGCAAAAGAAAAACACGGCTGACGGACTCATCTTCTAAAGGAAGCTGGGTCAGCGAAGCCAAACACGCCACATTGGGGCCTTCGCGTGGCCAGAACGCCACGCCCTGCGAATCGGGCATGACGGCAAGGAGCGCCTTGGCCTGCCCTAGCCATGGCCGGAGCAAAGGCGTGCCATAGCCCAGCGCGGCCACCGTCTCGCCCTTAACGGAAGGCCAAAGGCTGGCCAAACGCCTACGGAGGAGCAGGCTTGTAAGCCGCCCCAAAGGGGAAATGTAAAATTCTCGTAAATCAACAACATCCATGGTCATTGTTTTTTTCTGCCTTTCATTAACCCCATGTTAGCACCCTTTTGGCATTCTTGGGATATGGGATTTTCAATTGATCTTTTGTCGGCCTCTGCCGACAACTACATCTATCTGGTCAGCGATGTTGCGCTGGGACTAGCCATGGTCGTTGATCCAGGGGATGCCGACGTGGTGAAACGCGCCTTGCAAAAGAAAGACTTGCATCTGGCGTTGATCCTCAACACCCACCATCACAGCGACCATACGGCTGGCAATGCCAAGTTGCAGCATGATTACGGCGCGCCGATCATCGGGCCTTCAAAAGAAGCCCACCGGATCGAAGGGATTTCGCGTAGCGTGGACGAAGGCGACTTTGTGACCTTTTCCGACCTGCGCGGCCAAGTCATCGAAACGCCCGGCCACACGATGGGAAGCCTGTCCTATTACTTCCCTGAAATGAAGGCTCTGTTTAGTGGCGACACGCTGTTTTCCCTTGGCTGCGGACGTTTGTTCGAAGGCAACGGGGCGCAAATGTGGGCCTCCCTGCTTAAGCTCCGTGCTTTGCCCGATGACACCCAAATCTATTGCGGCCACGAATATACCGAGCGAAACGTCAGCTTCGCCCTCATGCTGGACAAAGACAACGCCACGCTGAAGACGCGCGCCGAGGAAGTCACCGCCCTCCGCAAAAAAGGTCTGCCAACCCTGCCCGTTTCATTGGCGCAGGAAAAGGCGACCAATCCGTTTTTGCGCGTGGATGATCCGGCTTTCCAAAAGATGCTGCAGAAAAATGGCTTCCCGACTGATGTCGATCCTGCCGCTATCTTCGGCTCACTTCGTGCCGCCAAGGATCGGTTTACGAAGTAGGCTCTAGGCCTCGGCCTCGTCGCTTCCTTCCGTCATCCCAGAAAACTTTCTCTTCGGGCGCATCGCGCACGAAAGAAAGTTGGTCTGGGATCCAGCTTCCCTAACCGTCCTCACAGTCGTTTGTTCATCGCTTACTGATAGTGACACTGGATCCCACGTCCATTTTTTTTCGCACACCCCGCCTTCGCGGCATCGCCGCTACGGCGCGGCAAGTCGCGCGAAGAGAAAATGTCTTGGGATGACGAAAGGGCGTGTCTAGCGCTAGGCCTCGGCCCCGTCGATATCTGCCTCCAGAACCTTGCGGATCACGTCAAAGGAAAAACCGGCACGGGCCATCGCGGCGACTTCTTTGTTTTTTCGTTTGGCCACAAGGGCTGCGTCTGTGGCAGGCGGAGACGGCGGCGCAAAACGCCCCATCTTCTTTTTCTTGGCAAACCGCAGGGCCGCTGCCAGCTCTTGCCCCTCGCCTTCATCTTGCTCATAGGATTCCAAGGCGCGCTGCGTCGCCTCGGCCTTAATGCCCTTTACCGCCAGCGTTTGCGTAATGCGCCTCGCGCTGCGACCCGCACGGCGAAGGCTCTCCACTTTCATCGCGGCAAAAGCTTCATCATTGATCACGCCACTGGCTTTATGCTGCTCGACGATATGATCAATGGCTTTGACGAGAGCCGCTTGAGCCTCCCTATCCGCCGCAAAGACCACGTCCTGCATGACAGCGCGGCGCACGCGGTTTTCCAGCACGCGGCGCAGGCTGGCCTCTGTCGCGGCGTAGCGCGCCAGATAATATAAGGCAACATTCGCCAGACGCTCTGGCGTTGGCTTTTTCAAAGGGCGATGAGAGGATCGGGGCGGACGTGGGGCGGGCAAAAAATAAGACTCCTGTTGCTAGGGGCAAGAGAGTCTCCCCCCTGCCTAAGGCGAAGTCAAGAAGGGCAATAGGCTAAAGAGGCCTGCAAAGCCTTTCGCCGTTCCCGCCATCGCGCTTATAGCAACGATAATAGGCTCTGGTTGCCTTATCCACGCAAACGAAGGAATCGTCGCTTTGATCCCGACGACAGGAATAACGGTCGCCTTTATAGGCGGGGCGGCCATACTGATCATGAAGCCTTTCCTTGGCCTCCTCCCATGAATCCCTAGACGCATCAACAGGATTATGAAACTCGCCAACCCAGAGATTGCCAAGAAAAACATTCTTGCCATGCGGCGCATTAGTGGGCGTTGTTGCACAACCCACCTGCATCACCGAGGTCAAAAGCGTCAACCCCACCAGCGCGGCTTTGGCAGGTTGAGTCAAACTTGCGGCAACTTTCTTAAAAAAACGTCCAACCATGATGAAACTCCTTAAACAATAAAAGTGAGAGAATAACTCTTAGCGTTCGTAGCGATCCTCACGGTGATGATGGCGATCCCGATCAACCCGAATGCAGTTTACTTTCCCCAAAATGTTGGCCTCAAGATCATAGCCTTGCGGACAAACCAACTGACCCCATGAATCTTCACGCGGTTCAACGGCCTGTGGCGCATCACCATTGCGCAGGTTCCGGTTGCGGCCATAATAGCCTTCGCGCTCATCCCGATAAACCTGCCCATCATAAAGATTGACGCGAATGTCCGTCCTCTCGCGCCATCCATCAGGGTCGCGGCGCTCGATGGTCGCGCCAGAGGGACCAACATGAACCTCAATGCGCGTGCTGTCTCTGGCCAAAGCAGGCACAGCCATAAGAGCCGAAAGTCCCACAGCCACAAACAATTTATTGCCTTTTGTCGTGATTTCCTGACGTGCTCTTGAAATAATCGTCATGTTGTCTTTCCTGTCAAAAAACGGTTACGCTTTCAAAGCGAGGGTCTGTCCTCGTAATAATGTGGCCTACGCCAACTATTTGTGTCATCGCGATCACGGCGATGTTCGTGGTCACGATGCTGATAGCGATCACGATCACGGTCATGGCGGGGATGGTGATAATCCCAACGATCATTCTCATAACGACGATTGGAATAGTCATTGTAATAGGGATAAGTTTCATAGCGGTTGTATGTTGGAACGCTATAATTAAAGTTGGGATCATCGTGCAGATACTGCTGCGGAATGGGGGCACAAGAAGCGCTCAAGACCGCAACCGCGGAAAGACCAACGCCCCACGCCAAAGTTTTTTTAGGAAGATGACGGGAAACGGCACGAGCCGCTTTTGCAAAAAAAGCCTTCATAGTAATCCCCTTTGGAGGAAATAATTTTCCTCAAGTAAGCGAAGCGCATTCTATCAATTTTTGGGACAAGAGTCCATAAATGGCTATTGTTTTCAAAGTATTTGGCGAAAAGAGTTCGTTATTTTAAGGCGTTAGCCGATTTCCGCTAATTCAAAAAGGAAGTCGCGTACGGCTTCAATTCCCTGCCCTTTTTCCGCGCTAGTCATAATCACGGTTGGCCGCGCGGCGGGGTGCTTTTTCAACTGTTCTTCGGTTTGCGCGACCATGGCGGCGGGATCGCCGCCCCTGATCTGGTCGGCCTTAGTCATCACCACCTGATAATTGACGGCGGCACGATCCATAAAGGACATCATCTCGTGATCTTTTACCATAAGGCCATGCCGCCCATCGACCAGCAATAAGACGCAGCGCAGGTGAGGCCGTTTCTTCAAGTAGTAACGAATGAAAGCGTTCCACTTGTGAACCTCTTCCTTCGGCGCTTTGGCATGGCCATAACCGGGCAAGTCCGCGAACAGAAGGCGATCCCCCATATTGAAGAAAACAATCTGCTGCGTGCGCCCCGGTGTGTTTGAGGCGCGCGCCAATCCCTTGCGTCCCGTCACCGCGTTAATCAGCGAGGACTTGCCGACGTTCGAGCGCCCCCAGAAGGCGATCTCGGGCCCCTCAACCTCTAGCGCATCGAAATGTTCCGGCTGCGCCGCCGCGATCAGAAAATCGCAGGGTTGTGCAAAAAAACGGCGGGCTTCTTCATTCACGGCTCACCGCCTGCCTACGACTTTGTTATTGACGTACCATTGCTGTCCGATGCCCAAGATATTGCTGATCGTCCAGTAGAAGATAAGCCCTGCGGCCACATTACCCATCATAAAGGTGAAAAGCAGCGGCATCAAAAGGAACATATTCGCCTGCGTTTTATCCGTAGGGGCTGGTGACAATTTCTGCTGCGCGAACATGCTAATGCCCATCAGGATCGGCCACACACCAAGATGCGGGATAAAGGACCAATTCAAATAACCAAAGAACGTCAGAACCGATGTCGGATCCGGCGCGGACATATCATGCACCCATCCGAAAAGAGGCGCATGGCGCATTTCGATGCCAACATAAAGCACTTTATAAAGCGCGAAAAAGATCGGGATTTGAATCAAGATGGGCACGCAACCCGACATGGGGTTGACCTTCTCGCGCTGATAAAGCTCCATCGTCGCGACGCTAAGCTTTTGCTTGTCGTCTTTATAACGCTCCTGCAAGGCCTTCATCTCTGGCTGCAAGGTTTTCATCTTCGCCATCGAACGGCTGGATTTAAGCGAGAGCGGCAGCGTGACGGTTTTAAGCATGATCGTGAAGAGGAAAATCGCGATGCCCATATTGCCAAACAGCGTGTTCATGCTATCCAGCAGATAAAGGAAAGGCTTGGTCAGGTAATAGTACCAACCAAAATCAATCGCACGATCAAACAGCGGCAAGCCCAGTTGCTTTTCGTATTGATCCAAAAGGCTGACGCGCTTGGCGCCTGCGAAAAGGCGGCTTGTGCGCTCGGTGCTCGCCCCCGCCGCAAGGCTGATGGGCGTGCCACGGAAATCGGTTTGATAGGTTCCAAGGTCAGGGACAGCGGGATTCCCCGCCAAAGCAAAGCTAAACGTCGCCGTAATTTTCTCATCCTGCGCGGGCAAGAGCGTCACAAGCCAATACTTGTCCGTGATCCCAAGCCACCCGCCTTGGCTTTCCATGGTGATTTTCGGCTCTTCCAACAGCTTCTTATATTTGATCTCTTGCAGCGTGCCGCCCAAAACGCCCACAGGCCCTTCGTGCAGAACATAGGTTCCCTCCACTTGCGGATGGCCGTGCCGTGCGACAAGGCCAAAGGGATACAGCGTCACGGTTCCATCGCTTGTGTTCTTCACGCGATCCATGACGGTGAACAGGAAATGATCATCGATGGCAATCTGCCTTTCGAAGGTCAGGCCTTTGCCGTTATCCCAGCTCATCAAAACAGGCTTACCAACTTCAAGGGTCTTGCGATCCGCCTTCCATTCCGTTTGATCGTCGGGAACAAGGACGCCCGCATCGGCTAGCCAGCCGAACGAAGCGAAATAGGCGCTATACGGCGCAGCCGATCCCGCCGGAGACAAAAGCGTAATCTGCGGCGAGTCTTTTGCCACCGTCTCGCGATACTTGACGAGTGCAAGATCATCGATCCGCGCGCCCTTCAAATTGATCGAGCCGCGAAGCTCAGGCGTTTCAATCTTCACGCGGGGCGTCTCCGCCAGAATAACGGCGCGATCCTTGGGCGTAAGCGTGTCCAAAGGCGTGGCCTCTGGCTTTACGTTGGCGGCCTCTTTTTGAAGCAAAGCGATATGCTGCGCCTTTTCCAGTTGCGGCTTTTCATAAAGATAGTGAAAGCCAACGAGAATAGCGATCGACAGAACGACGGCAGCGATGAAATTGTTGTTATCCATGGTCTTCCAAACAAACGATGAAGGTCTAAGAAACGCCCCTGCGGTATCCCATTTTTCGCTTCGGCAATCAACGCCTAATCAAAGGGGCTTATCAGGGGGCGGCACAGGGTCATAGCCGCTATCGCCCCACGGATGGCAGCGTCCCAGCCGCCTAAGCGCAAGCCGCCCGCCCCGCCAAAACCCATGAACGCGCAAGGCTTCGTCGGCGTAGGCTGAGCATGTCGGCTCAAACCGGCAGTGCCGCCCCATGAAAGAGGAAAGCGTGTGCCGATAAAGCCAGATCAGGGCACGGAGAATAGAAACCATAGCCTATAACTTAAGCCGCGAGAGCGCTTTTTCAAGGTCTTGGCGCAAGGTAGCATGAGGCAGCGTCAAAATATCCTTACGCGCCAGAAAAACATAGTTGGATTGGGGCAAGCCCTGAAGCGGCAAAAGCGTCTGCACCAAAGCGCGTAGGCGACGGCGGGCGCGATTGCGATCAACGGCCAAGGCGCTGACCATCTTTTTGCTGGCGGTCAGGCCATAGGCAATGGAAGGACTCAAGGCCGCATCACGCGGCGCGATCTGCACAATAAAACCCGCGCTCACCCACTTCTTACGGTGCGCGGCAACGGCGAGAAACTCGCTTCTTTTTTTAAGAACGCTGATTGTTTTTAGCTGGGGCATTCATCCCCCGCTTGATCAAGCCGTTAGCTTCTTACGGCCCTGAGCGCGACGGCGAGCCACAATCTTGCGGCCATTTTGAGTCGCCATACGAGCGCGATAGCCATGACGGCGCGCGCGAACCAGCTTGCTGGGTTGAAAGGTACGTTTCACTTAACTCACTCCACTACTAAACTTCTAAAGGAAGGCCAGTGTATAGGGGCTGGCTCGCCCAGAGTCAAACGTGAAATTCTTAACAAGATTGATAGGGGACAAGGAACGCTATCCACACTCTGTGCCGCCACTCCTTCCCTTGTCATCCCCGCGAAAGCGGGGATCCCGTTTGGTTTACCATATTGAACGATAAGGGATAATGCTAACGAAAATAGCACAAAAGAAAACTGGATGCCCGTTTTCACGGGCATGACGGTAGGAGAGGTTGGCAAAGACGTCCTAAAAGCCCCACATTAAACGCCTTCTAAACAGCGAAAAAACCCAATGGAATCAACGAATCTTGTTTTTTTGGAGGCCGTACGTCGTCCGGAAGGCTACTAAGAGACGCTTTTCGACTCTCTTTTCGAGCTTTAACCATATAAGCCCATGAAACATAACGATAGTTAACAAATCGACGACCTACTATATCCCCTTGAAAACAAACGTTTTTTTGAATCGTTTTTTTGCGGAAGCTAAATTGGGGGAAGTTTTTGGGGGGAAGGCTCATAAAAAAAACTCCCCCTTATACCAACGGTTATAACAAATGACCTATGGACGAACAAACCACCAACGTCATCCCGCTGAAAAGCGGGATCCAGCGCCGCGCGTCCGCGCGGCATAAGACTCTCTTGCGCGGCAGACGCCGCGCTCTGGATTCCGGCTTTCGCCGGAATGACGATAGATGAAAAAGTTTGCCCATAAGAGTCAGTCTTTATAGCCGTTGGCATCACCCAAACAGCGGGCTTTTAAGCAAGAAGGCCAGCTCCTTGGCCATCAGCGTCGCGATCTTTTGCCGCTGTAAAGGTTTGGTAAGCAGCGCCTCGTCCAATTTGTTCGACAGGAACCCCGTCTCCACCAACATGGAGGGCACTTCAGGTGAGCGCAAAACGGCAAAGTTGGCGGCGCGCATCGGCTGTTCCAACAGATCCCACCTGCGTCCCATGCCTTTGATAAAACCGACCTTCACCCTTTGCGCCGTGTTGCGCGTGTGCCGCGCCGCCAGATCGAACAGGATGGCTGCCACCTCTTTATCATCAACGGGCACGTTCAGCCCGCCCGCCGCATCGGCATGGTTTTCTTTATCGGCGAGTTGGCTGGCGAACTGATCCGATGCTTTTTCGGAAAGCGTATAAACCGACAGGCCGCGCGCGCCATGATTGGGGGCGCTGTCCGCATGAATGGAAAGGAACAAATCCGCCCGCGCCGCGCAGCCAATCTCAACACGCTCGCTTAAGGGAAGAAAAACGTCATGCTCACGCGTCAGTTGAACCTTAATGCTCGGCTCACCCGCAAAGGCCGCCGCCATGCGCCGCGCAATATCAAGCGTAATGTCTTTTTCATAAGTGCCGGAAAGACCGATCGCTCCCGGATCATGGCCGCCGTGACCCGGATCAAGCATAAGAAGGCGCGGCGGGCGGGGTTTGCTTTCGGGAATAGGCGCTGTTGGCATCTTCCCTTTTTTAGGAAGACCAGAAGCCGCCCAAAGCGAAGACGGCAGCAAGAGAGAAGCGGACAAGAAAGGAAGCGCCGAAAGGCCGAGGCGCAGAGCGCGGCGACGCGCCGGATCCACTAAGGTCGCCCCCTGCTCTTCTTCATGATCCGAAAAGAAATCCATCAACGCTCCATCCTTCGCAAGAGACGCGAATCAGGTGTGATTCTATCCGAAATGGAGGATTTAAGAAAGGAAAGGTTCTTCTTTAAGGAGCGTTTCAAGAAAGTGGCAGGCCTTACGCTGAACGCGATCCGACACAGGGGAAAAAGAGGTCGGGAAAAACTGCTCGCCATCAAGCGACGTCAAACAAGCGGGGAAATGGACACGGCACGCGACATGGGATGAGGCCGAAATCATAAGCGGGTTTGAGGCGGCCTCAACAGCCGCAAGCGCCCCTGCGATCAAGGGGTGATTAAGCCAAGAAGAAGAACGAAGTGGGATGACGCTATCTGACATGACTATAATCCTTACTTAAAAATGTGGCTTAATTTGATGATAAACTATGGCGTTGCCGTGAAAGGGGTTATACACGACAATCATGAAACCAAAAACCATTTTTTGGCATTAACCAATAAAATCATTGGGTTATTAATCTGTCTTAAGATGGGACCCTCGCGATGATGGGGGATTTTCTTCTGCCGAAGAAGGGCAGGAGGAACGAAAGCTTCTTTAACCTTTTTAGATTTATCTTGGCGGCCATGTTTTTCTTATTTCCCCTTCTGGCAACTTTTCTTCTGGTGGCAGCCCCTGCGCGGGCCGACCAGCCCAATGGCTGTCCCGACTACGCGCTACCTCTTATCACCATAGACAAACTGGCCCTGCCGCCGCGTTTGAACAATGCGCTGGACCTTATAAGTCTACGGCAGATGGCCATGGACACGCAAAAGCAGTTCTCCAGCCAAAACAACGAAACGCCCGTCGGCCTGACGGCGGCTAGCTTAAAACTGGATTCTCAGTTTGAGATCAGAGTCAGGTCAACGTCTAATGACCCGATGGTTTGCGCGCAGATCAGCGCGCTCACGCTCCACTTTGGTTTTGATGATACGACCGTTTATATGGCCCGCGAGCTGCCGCAAAACTCATGCAGCTATGGCGCGGTTCTAGGCCATGAGCAACACCATATCGCCGTCGATCAGGCGCTTGTCGATGCGATGGTGCCTACCTTGCAAACGCTTCTTCAGCAAGCCGTCGCCTCCATCGGGGTGATCCGCGCCAGCTCGTCAAAAGTGGCGGAACAACAAATAGCCACTCTTATCCATAATTACATGGGAGAGTTGGGCGCTCACCTTTCCGATATAAGGAAAAAGCGGCAAGCCCAAGTCGATACGCCCGCAGAATATGACCGCCTTAGCCGCAGCTGCGATGGCGAGCTTTCCCAGATTATTCGGACCGAAAGAAGGCTGTAAAAACCATTAGCCCGTCAGGGGCGCGTTCGATGGGACTTGGCTTGCGTCAAAAATAACGCGTTAACCATTGTTTTCTGTTCCACTCGCCGCGCTTTTCCCCTAGGATTAACGGGTATGAGGCTCCATTCTTTTGGAAGGAAACGATATGACAACAAAGAAAATTGCGGCTCCACTTAAATTTGAATCGAGGTATTACTATTATGACCCCAAGTTAAGCTTGGCCTTTACCGCCGAATGTCCTGTTGAGATTTGTGCTTCCACCGCTTGTGGCGCATGCGCTTCTGATACGTTGATTATTCAACACTTCACGCGCTCAGGATTTGATATTTGCCCAGCAAGATCAAGGAGGCAAAACACGCTCACTTTTCAACAAAAAGATTTCGATAAAACATGCACCGATGACTCTATCGTTCTTTATGTACCGAATGGGGTGAATGTTAAGGCGCAGCTTTCTGGAAAAAGAGCCTATTTGATAGCCAACACTGATGCCAATTTGCGTGTTACGCTGAGCAATACGTCTCGCGTCTCCCAAATACGCACATCCCGCCCCCTATACCTTCATATGGATAAGGCTAAGGCCGAATTAGAAGTGTGGGAAAACGTCAACCTTCTGCTTGGCCGAGGAAAAAACAGTGCCACTATCAGATTTATAGAAAACAGTGATTCTCTCTGTGGCCTTGTTGTTCTTCCTTATGTCTATGATACAAAATTTGGAAAGCCCATAAAAAGTGTTCTCCTAGAAGGAGAACATGCCACTGGCCTACCCTATGCGAAAACAATTCAGCATGAAAAAGGCGCGCTTTTTTCAGGGGGACGCCTTTATATAGCAAAGTCTTTCCCCCGCCTAAAAGTAATCAGTCCTGCGCCTAAAGTTTAATCACCAGCCCGTCATAGGCGGGCTCGATGTGGGCAGGCAAGCTGGCCTTTAACGTCGCGTAGTCCAGCGTTTGATTCATATGGGTGAGATAAGCGCGCTCTGGCTTCACGCGCGCGATCCACTCCAGTGCCCTCTCCACATGCGCGTGGGCGGGATGAGGCTCATGCCGGATAGCGCCCAGCACCCAGACCTTCACGCCACGCAAGGCCTCAAACGCGGCCTCATCCAAAGCGCCCGCATCGGTGGAATAGGCAAAATCGCCAAAGCGATAGCCCATGGAAATCATCGCGCCGTGTTCTTGCGGAAACGACGTGACCTTGATAGAGCCAAGAGTGAACGCATGACCATCAAGAATGTGCGTCTCGACATTCGGCCTCGTGAAACGGTCGGCGTGAGGGCGGGTGACAAAGATATACTCAAATCGATGCTCTAAATCGGCCATCGTCGCCGCATCCGCGTAAATCGGAACAGGCCTTTGCGTCAGCCAGTTCAAGCTGCGGATATTATCGATGCCATGGCAATGATCCGCGTGAGCATGCGTGTAAAGAATGGCCGTTATATCGCGCACGTTCGCCTGCAAAAGCTGCTCACGCATGTCGGGCGAGGTATCCACCAAAAGCGTTTGGTCGCCCTCTTCCACCAAGATGGAAACGCAGGTGCGCTTGTTGCGAGGCTCCTTGGGATCGCACGCGCCCCACTCATTACCAATAAGGGGCACGCCGCCAGAGCCACCGCAGCCTAGGATCGTGATTTTCATGCCTTCGCCTTTCCAAACAGGCGGAAGAAATTCTCCGTCGTCGCTTTTTCAATCGCCTCAACGGAAACGCCCTTCACCTCCGCCAGCTTTTTAGCCGTCAGGGCAACATGCGCAGGCTCGCACGTTTTCCCGCGATGGGGAATGGGGGCAAGGTAGGGCGCATCCGTTTCGATCAAAAGGCGATCCATCGGCACATCCGCCGCGATGGCGCGGATATCCTCGGACTTGTTAAACGTGATCATGCCGGAAAACGACACATAGAAACCAATTTCCAACCCATAGGTTGCCATCTCACGCTTTGAGCTAAAGCAATGCAAAACGCCCGTCAGCCGCGCCTGCTGCCCCGCGCCTTCTTCTTTTAAAAGGCGGATCGTGTCCTCTTCCGCTTCACGCGTGTGGATGACAAGGGGTAAGCCCGTTTGGATCGCGGCGCGGATATGCTGGCGAAAGTTGCGCTGCTGCGCGTCACGCGGCGCAAAGTCATAGTGATAATCAAGGCCCGTTTCGCCAAGACCGATCACCTTGGGATGCTGTTCGATCCGAATCAACTCTTCCGTCGTGATCAACTGTCCTTCCTTCTCCGCCTCATGCGGATGCACGCCAAGGCACACGTCAATGACGTCATACTTTTCTGCAATCGCAAGTACCGGAGCAAACTCAAAGCGGGAACAGCCGACGGTCACGATCCGCCCCACGCCCGCCGCGCAGGCACGCGCCACCACGCCGTCCAAATCCCCTACCAGCGCTTCATCGTCTAAGTGGCAATGACTATCGATCAACATAGATAAACGCCTTTTCCTCTATCGTCATCCCGCACAAGTCTGTCGCTCATCTGTGAGTGACAGACGAAGATGCGGGACCCAGCCTGCCTTGCCGAAGCTGCGAAGCTGCGTAGGCAGGTTGAAAGCTTTTTTCATTTCCCAGAAAACTTCTTCCTTGTTCCCAGTCCCCTGGATCCCGCATCTTCGCGCCGCGCTACCGCGCGTCTCTGCGTGCGGGATGACGGGGAAGCTTTATGCGTTAGCCTCTATCCCCCTCGCCTTCAACATACCTTGGGAACACGCCCGATGGCGTGGGCAAAGGCGTGCCCGCCTTCAGCGCATGCTCGGCCTTAATCGCCGCAAAGGTGCGCTGATCCGCAGGCACACTTAATTGATCCAGCATCGCGGCCATCGCGGTTGGCATAAAAGGCTGCACAAGAAGCGCGACGCAGCGGATCGCCTCCGCCAGCACATACAAAACAGTCGCCATCCGCGCAGAATCGGTTTTCTTCAGCGTCCACGGCGCTTGTTCATCCACATAGCGATTGCCATCGCCAATCACGACCCAGATCGCCTCTAAAGCCTTATGAAACGCTTGCGCGTCCATCTCACGCCGCACGACATCCAGAAGACCATAGGCCTTGTTCAAAAGCGCGTTATCAGCATCCGTCAACGCGCCATGCTCTGGCACAACCGCGCCACAATTCTTGGCGATCATCGACAGCGAGCGCTGCGCCAGATTGCCAAGATCGTTGGCCAGATTGCTGTTGACGCGGGCAATCAGAGCCTCATTCGATATATCGCCATCCTGCCCAAACGAAATATCGCGCAGCAAGAAATAGCGCAGCGCGTCAACGCCGAATTTCTCAATCACATCTTCGGTCGAGACGATATTGCCCACCGACTTCGACATTTTCTCGCCGTGAGTCAGGATCATGCCGTGTCCCGAAATCGCCTTGGGAACCTCGATCCCCGCCGACATCAAAAACGCGGGCCAATACACAGCGTGAAAGCGGATAATATCCTTGCCAATCACATGAAGATCAGCAGGCCAGAATTTCTCCATCAAACTACCCTCACCCATCTCAGGATAATTCAAAGCAGTGATATAGTTGGACAGCGCATCGACCCACACATACATGACGTGCTTGGGCGCATCAGGAACGGGCACGCCCCATGAGAACGTGGTGCGCGAGACGGACAGATCACGAAGACCCGACTTCACAAAATTGAAAATCTCGTTATAGCGCGACTTGGGCGTGATAAAATCAGGACGGCGCGTATAGAGATCAAGCAGCTTGCCTTGATACTTTGACAGACGGAAGAAATAGCTTTCTTCCTCCATCCACTCGACCGGAGCCCCCGACGGCGCAAACTTCTTGCCGTCCGGCGCAGTCGTCAATTCGGCTTCATCAAAGTACGCCTCATCACGCACCGAATACCATCCGCTGTATTTATCAAGATAAATGTCGCCCGCCTCAACCATCTTGCGCCAGAACGCTTGAGCGCGCTCCTTATGCCGAGGTTCGGTCGTGCGCATAAAATCATCGAACGAAATGCCCAGCGTCTCGTACATTTTCTTGAACTGCGCCGAGGTCTGATCCACCAGCTCTTGCGGCGAGATGCCCAGCTTGGCAGCCGTTTGTTCGTTCTTCTGGCCGTGTTCGTCCATGCCCGTTTGAAAGCGCACGTCAAAGCCGTCCAGCCGTTTAAACCGCGCCAGCGTATCGCCCGCGATGGCTTCATAGGCATGGCCAATATGCGGCGCACCGTTGGCATAGGGAATAGCGCAAGTGATATAATAGGGTGTTTTCATCGGTTTGTTACTTTGTGTTGGTTTCTGTTCTTCAGGGGAAAAACCTCCCCAACGGCCAGCTTACACCGTAAAAGCGCGACCCAAAAGAATTTCTTTGAAGCCATGAGGGGATAGAGCGTATTTAAACGGCCAAGACCTAAAGCGGCGTGGCGGGCAACGCTTTGATTTTCTTTTTGTCAGGCTGAAGAGAGGGAACAGGCTTAAGAGTATAGACCGTTTTTCCCGCTATATCGCTCAAAGTCCAAGAGGTGGAAGGACACACTTCTTTTTCAACAATTCTTGTTTCAATCCGCGTTTCCGTGTCCTTGCAGACGTTGTAGTCATGCTTAGCGGCATAATGATTGATGAGAGCGCCCACCCCCGCACCACATAGAGTGCTTGCAATCGTTCCCCAAGCAACGGAGTGCAGCATCAGCTTGAAGCCATCCTTGTGCGTTTTATCGGGATCCGTTTGGCCTTTAACAACTTTAATGCCACCGTTGGCTTCACTGGCGTGCCCTTTTGTTGCTTGGACTTCCTTATCCAGTTTTTGAAGTTGTGCATCCAAGTGTGACGAAATCGTCTCAAGCTTCGGCACAATTTCTTTTGTGCTGGTCATGGCAATGGCAATATCCTGTTTGAGCGAACCCGCCACAGCACGGATTTCGCCAAGCATTTTCTTGTTATCGGCTGCCTCGGCAGTTGCATATGTTGCCGCTTGTTCAACCCGAGATAACAAATCATTAGTCTTTTCCCCCATAGAGGCAATGTTTTCAACTGTCGTTCTAACCGAATGAAAGCCTTTGGAAAGAGCAATGATCAATGCTGTCGGATCGACACCAAATTTTTCCGATTCTCCTGTCACTAGCACAGTAGACGCATCAGCCTTAATCCCAATCTCACAAAATTTAGCTACACGCTCGTTGTCTCCAAGAAGCGCGATAGCGTCCGCCATCGAAAGACGGTTGCGACGAACATGTTGGGTAAAATCATAAACCGCCGCTTCGCGTGCGCCCTCTGACATTTCAAACGATGAAAAAACTTCATCCAGCTTATCATAGTAATTGGCAAGATCATGGTTGTTATCACTCATCAGAAACCTCCGTAAAAATACACTCACAGAAATTGACTAAGAAACGAACCAACCGTAATCAGCTAAACCTTAAAAACCAAGTTCCTGATGCGCTTGCTTTACACGTTGTTCTAACGAAGGCCTTTGGGAGTTTTGCATTTTGCTTAACTCCGCGGCAATAACGGGTATTTGCTCTAGAAAATCATCACACGCAGCAATAATCGCTCCAGCCTCTTTTTGGAAATTAGGCAAAGTTTCTGTGCGATCCGCGACTTTCGCGATTCCATCTTTAGCAATTTGTGGCGAAGCCATGATATTCCCCCATCTATCGTCTATGGGGGATATTATGATCCTTTTATAGCCTAGGTGCAAACCTTGCGTTAATGTGGAATTAACCATAGTTGCCGCTCCCATTCTCAATCTTGGTTAAAGCTGCACGCCAATTACAGCGCGGCTTGTTTCGAACCCAGAATAACTAAATTTTATTTAGAAAGGATTAATGTTGGGGGGTATCACGCCGTCATGCGGCTGACGGTGGACAGTGCGTTGATCAAGGCCAGCTTCTTGTCCAAGGCCGCGCCTTGCGCCATCACAAACGTCCGCGCCGTACTTTCCCACAACTCTAGGGCCTTATCAAGACGCCCTCGCCCTCCCAGCTTAGCGGCAAGGCCACCGGCAAGGCTGGACGCATCGCCGCGCCCCAACGCTGCCACCCTCACCGCATCGCGCAAAGTATCGACCAGCAGCCCCGTGACGACCTGAAAGGCATCGGCGTCGGCCTTCTTGCCCATCTGATCGGCCAGCTTATGCACGCGCACAAGGTCGATCATGGGCATCGCCTGCAGGATCGCCAGAAGCTCATCAAACAGCGTCATCGCATCCGTCTCCAGAAGCTTGACGGCGCGAGAAGCGCTGCCCGCCGCCGCGACCATAAACCGCGCCTTGGCTTCCTCATCCGTGGGAAGGTCGGCCCCCATCCGCGCCAGAACAATCCCCAACTGGGCATCGGTCAGGGGCTGCAGCGGCAGCATCCGGCAGCGCGAGCGAATGGTCGGCAAAAGGCCGCCAACCGTGGTCGCCGTCAGGAAAATCGTCGCGCCAGACGGAGGCTCCTCAATCATCTTCAAGATAGCATTCTGGCCATTGCGGGTTAGCTTTTGCGCCTCATCAATCAGCGCGACACGCCCACTGCCCTGACTGGCCGTCATGCCCATAAAGGGCGCAAGCTTGCGCGCGTCCTCCACCGGAATAGAGTCCTTGACGAGGCCCGTTTTCTCATCCACGGGGCAGCGCAGCACGAATAGGTCGGGATGCGCCTCTGCCGCAATCAGCCGCGAAGCAGGATGCTGCGTGGCGGGGCTGTCCAAGCGGCTCTCGCCACCCGATAAAATCATCTGCGCCGCTAGGTAGGCAAGGCTCGCCTTACCAATGCCCTCCGCGCCGACCAGCAGCCACGCATGGTGCATCCGGCCCGAGGCGTACGCGCCCTCCAGCTGGCGCTTGGCGTCCTCATGGCCGATGACGGCCAACGTTTGGCAGGGGGGAGAAACAGTCAGCATACGTCTTTTCTATGCCTATAGGATAAGAATGGTGGACCCGATGCGATTGATCAAAAATGCTCGTTCCTCGCATTTTTGCCCCTCAAGGGGCGCCTCGTCAAACTTCGCGTTGCTCCGTTTGCCTGCGGCGTCCAAATTGCCTTCGCAATTTGTCGAACGCTGCGTTCGCATCACACTAAGTATACCAAACACAGCTGCCACCCAAGGGGGCATCTGTATTTGGTGGACCCGATGCGATTCGAACGCACGACCTTTGCCTTCGGAGGGCAACGCTCTATCCAGCTGAGCTACGGATCCAACTTAAAAATCCACCGCACCATAAGCGATTTCAGCGCCCCACGCCACCCGCTTTTTTACCTCTTGATAGTGCCCAAAAACGCTGTTTTTCGACGCAAAAGGCGCCTCTTTGCGCACTTAAAATGCCCTGTTTTACGGCGCTCAGAGGCTTTTATGCCTGAAACTATCGATTTTTGTTGATTTCTCGGTGGCTCTCGTCTAACTCTGCGGCCTCGCGGCGCTTTCGAGTGACCGCTGATCACCACGTGTCTCCTTCGTCTAGAGGCCTAGGACACCGCCCTTTCACGGCGGTAACACGGATTCGAATTCCGTAGGAGACGCCATCACATTTGATATAGATGTTATATATCAAATGGTTGCCAGTGATGTCTAGCAGATAGCCCACAAATAAATAAACGAACAGATAGCACCGTTGTTTACACCTTTTTATTTCCCCCGTGCTCTGTCGATCATTTCTTGAATAGGCGAAGAGCGCGAAAGAAAGGTGATCTGGAATCCAGCCTCTCTGTCCGCCCTAACATTCGTTTGTTCATCGCTTACTGATAATAACACTGGATCCCACGTCCATTTTCTTTCGCGCTTTTGCGCGAAGAGAAAATGTCTTGGGATGGCGTGTGAGCGTGCAATGACAGAAGATTGTTATAAGAGGTCTAATAAAATTGCCTTACCCCAAACAGCATCGTGGGGGGACAAGCCCCCCACGCACATCGCATAATGTTCTTATTTCTTTGACGGGCCTATTAAGGCTTAGTCCATCTCATCCGGCAGCTTCAAAAGCTTGTCGGCGGGGATTTTCTTTTCCGTGATTTTGGCCTGCGCCAAAATAAAGTCGACAACCTTCTCTTCCAGAAGAGGCGCACGCAAACGCTCAATCGCGCCACGGGTCTTGGTGATATACTCGATTACCTGCTTTTCCTGCCCCGGATAGCGGCGGGCTTCGGCCATCATGGCCTCACGCAATTCGGCGGGGGTCACGTCAACCTTGTTCGTCTCGGCCACTTGCGCCAGCAACAGACCCAAACGCACGCGGCGCTCAGCAATGTCGTGGTACTCGGCCTTCAGATCCTTTTCACTTTTCTTCGCGTCGTCAGCCTCAAGGCGGCCTTCGGCCTTGTCCTTTTGAACCTGTTGCCAGATGCCTTCGAACTCGCCTTCAACCATCACGGTTGGCAGATCAAACTTGTGATGCTTGGCCAAAGCATCCATCAATTCACGCTTGATAACCGAGCGCGAGATTTGCGCGTAGTTGGTGCTGATGTCCGATACAATGCGCTCACGCAATTTTTCCATCGAGGGAAAGCCAATTTCCTTGGCCAGCGCGTCATCCATCTCCACGGCCTTATGCGCGCGGATTTCCTTAAGCGTCACGGCAAACACGGCCTTTTTACCGGCGAGGTTCGCGGCGTGATATTCCTTGGGGAACGTGACCTTCACGTCCTTTTTATCGCCCGCCTTCATGCCCGCGACTTGCTCTTCAAAGCCTTCGATAAACGATCCCGTGCCCAGCTCTAGGCGATGATCCGCGCCCTTCATGCCGTCATGCGCCACGCCATCGACGGTGCCGTCGAAATCAATCACGGCCACGTCGCCCGTTTTAGCGACGCGTTTTTCTTCGATCACTTCCGGCTGACGGAACGATTTGGCGATGCGCAGGATGGCGTCGTCAAGCGTCTTATCCTCAACGTCCGCGACCTGCCGCACAAAGCTCAGCTTCGCAAAGTCCATCGGCTCAAAGTCGGGAATGATTTCCATTTCCATTTTGAAGACCATGTCCTTGCCCTCTTCGGCCACAACGTCATCAACCTTGGGCTGAGCGGCGGGGCGGAGCTTGCGCTCGGTCATCGTCTTTTCGGCGCTGTCCGTAATCAGGCGGTCATAAACCTCGCCCATCGCCTCGGCGCCAAAGCGCTGGCGGATCAGATCAAGCGGAGCCTTGCCCGGACGAAAGCCCTGAATCTTGGCCTTCTTGGCAATCTCTTGAAGACGCTTTGTGACCGCAGCCTCGACTTCCGCCTTCGGAACCGTAATGGTATAGGCGCGTTTCAAACCCTTGTTAACGTCTTCGTGAACTTTCATCATGTCTTTTAATTCCTTGTTTCGTTTTACTCTTATGTGGCTTGCCACCCGAAGCTGCGCAGCAGCGTAGGGTGGTGCGGGTAGAGGGAATTGATCAAAAACGTTCGCCGCCTCTCACGTTTTTGACCCTTCGGGCGCCCACGCCTTCGGCGTGGTGCGTCCAAAACGCCTTTGGCGTTTTGTGAACCCCAAGGGGTTCAAGGCACTCATAACATACCATTGATCACGGGTCGCTTAAGCGACTCGTGATCAATGGTGCGGGTAGAGGGACTTGAACCCCCACGACTTTCATCACTGGAACCTAAATCCAGCGCGTCTACCAATTTCGCCATACCCGCAAATTAAGACAGCGTGGCTTTTTAGATGGATTTTGCTCTAAGCGCAAAGGTTTTATCTTGGGGGGCTGCCGGAGGCCTAATGGCGATCCCGAATCCGGTCGCGAAAGCGGGTTTGGAAGGCCTCTAGCGCCAACGTACGCGTCTCAACCGCTGGCCGCCCCGCCCCGCGCGTGACCTGAAGCTGAAAACGCACATGGGGAATGCCCATTTTGTCCGCCGCTACCTCTAGAACCTCAGCCGTTTCGACAAAGGCCCCCGTGCCTTCGCGCCTGTAAGACGCGCCGACCTCAATAGGGGCATTGTTGTAGCCTGTTAGAGCGCCCAAAATCATAGGCGGTTCCTCCGCTCTCTTGTTACGCCCCTATTATGATCCTATTCCCTCGGTCTTGACAAGGGTTTCACACGCTTTTCTAGGCTCTTAACCTTTATTCTTTCCGTTTATGATGAAGAGAAACGCTTCATAGCCCCCCAAAAGGAGGCTCTGCGCCACGAAAACCAGCACGCGAAAAGCAACAGGGTAAAGAGCCGCCTGAACAGGGTTTTCGCCCGCATAGGCCAAAACGCCCTGCCAGCCCCATTCGGCAAGACCCAAATTACCGGGAGTCAGGGGGATCAGCGCAAGCAGCCCCGTCACGGGCGTGGCCACCACCACGTTCAGCGGCGAGAGCAGCGCCCCCGTCGCCCCAATGCCCGCCACAAGCCGCAGGATCGTCAGGCTCACCCGCGCCAGCGACCAGCCCAGCGCTGGCCACAGGATGGGGCGTAGAGCCACGGGGAGCCATCGCCGCCCTACCCTTGCGCCACCCGCGATAAGGCCAAGGCCTAAGGCGCTCAGGGCGAAAAAGGCGGCCCAGCCATACCCTGCCCCCAAAACGCCAAAAGCCCCCAAAAGGAACCCGCACAGCAAGGCAAACTCCATCCCCTGATCCCAAAGGCCGCTCCACAGACCCTCTTTCGCCGAAGCGCCTTCCATGGTGCGCGTCGCAAGGCCCCTACCCGCCACAATCGCAACGCTGGGCGGCACGAATTGGCCTATCCAGTTTTGCCATAAGGTGTGGCGCATGAAGAACCCGCACGAGGGCTCGCGCCCCGCTGCGCCATGAAAAGAGGCGGACAAAAGCGCCCATTTGCGCGCGCCCATCAGCATCAAAAGATAGGTTAGAAACAAAACGACAAGGCAAGGCCCGATAGAAAAAGACTGCGCCGCCACAGCGAAGTCATGGGTCGTTAAATGAACATGCAGGAAAAGGAAAACGCAAAGCCCCAGCCCCAAGGCCAACCCGCCCACCGTCACCCACGCTTTTTGCCATGTCTTATTCATGATCGGGAGGAAAGCATAGAAGCCCGTTCTATGCAAAAGAAGAACGTGACCCTCAACGTGAAGAACGCCTCTCTAATCACATTTTATATTTTGGAAGTCTGCCCATCTCGCGCTTCACGGCAGATGGCCTGCCACCCGAAGCTCCGCAGGAGCATATGCGCGGCATTTCAGGTGGTTGTGATTGGTCTCAAAAATGAGAAATCTCTCAGTTTTTTGATCCCCATCCTGTAGATATTAACTTTTAAGTGTTATAAACGGTCTATAGCCTTTCTTTGCAGATACCATTAAAATGGGTTCGAAGATTTTATAAAAAGGATACCCGCTATGCTTTTAAGCGATCTGCACAATCTTAAACCGGATATTGAGCAGCTTGCCCTTGCGCACGGCGCACGACGTATTCGCGTTTTTGGTTCCGTTGCCAAAGGACAAGAAATGCTGGACAGCGATATCGATTTTCTTGTCGATTTTCCGGTCGGTTATGATCTCTTTACCCAACGGCTTCCTCTGGCGGATAAACTCGAAAAATTGATGAACCGAAAAGTTGATCTTATCCCAGAGCACGAGCTTAATCGCCATCTGCGGGATTCGGTTCTTAAGGAGGCTGTCGAGTTATGACGAAAGAATGGAAACTTTATTCGTACCCAACTTGATCCTTTGGAAGTAGCCATTAAAACAATGCTTGGGCAGGAAGAGTGAGTTGGCCTTGTGTAGAACGCTTGTTGTGTTAGGAGCATAATTGGTTCATAAAACGGATTTTTTCGCAATGACAAAGACTAAGAAACTTTCGGATAATCATAAAAAACTCTACCACTACACAACGTGGGAGGGGTTAGATGGAATTCTTGACAGCCAATGTCTTTGGGCAACACACCACAAGCATTCTAATGATCACTCTGAAGGGGAAGTGTTCAAAAAGCAGTTATTGCCATTTCTAATTTCTGCGATAAAAAATGAGATTATAAAACGAGATGGTATAGGTGTGGTAAAAAAAGCTAATAAATGCTCTGCTCCAATTGGGGGATGGGAAGGCGTTAATAAGCTCGAAGCAGAAAAATACTTAGACTCGATGTATTCTGCATTTAATGATTCATTTATAGGCCCTTTTGTTTTTTCTTTTTGTGCACATTTGGGAGCTTATGAAAAGGAACATGGTATATTAAGCCAATGGCGTGGGTATGCTAATCCTGGTGTTGCACTTGTAATCGATGCAAAAAAACTTGAAAAACTAAAGACACTTGAAGTTGCTAAATATAGTAAAAATCATTATGCAGTAGCATTAGAAAAAGTCGTGTATGAAGGCGATCCTGAAAATTCTTTTGAAAAAGCGTTTAAAAAAGAGATTCAAGGGATAGAAAATTATTATCGGGCACTTATCGTTAGTCCCAAACCCCCTCCATCAGCAAAACTCGCGAATAAGGCGCTTAATACTCTTCTGCGTTGCACATGCTTATGTAAGAGTCAGGGGTTTCATGAAGAAAAAGAAGTTAGAATTATCGCCATATCTTCTGAAAACGGAAAAGAGGGTAAGAAAAAGCCTAAAATTGATTTTAGAAATGACGGAAGACCTTACATTGAAATTTTTAAGGATCTAGGGCAAAAAATTCCGATTGAGAAAATCATTGTAGGTCCACAAAACGATCAAATGCGTAAATATGAAGCGCTCAAACTTAGAACAAAGGGCATGCATATTGATGTTGTTGTTTCTGAGATTCCTTACATTGGAAAATGAATAATACGTGGTGATCATAACCTTTTTTTCGCAAAAGCGCGGCCCGAATGGGATTTGAGATATTTCTCGAATGCAAAAGCCTGTGTTTCTTCCGAAAAAGCGACATATGTCTTCACAGTCCAAGGTTTAAACTTCGATGTGTGCGGAACCTCACCGGCATTGTGCTTTTTCAAGCGTGCTTTGAGGTCATCGGTAATTCCAATATAGAAGTGCTCGCCTGCTTGCGAAGAGAGAATATAAACGTATTTCATTCATGAAGGGTAGCTGGCCTGCCGAGGCGAAGCAAGCGCGGCAATCAGCCCGGCTTCGCCATTATAATAGTTCAGATTTTGTGGAACCAGTCCGGCTGCGTTCCTTCGGAACTACGCCGCGACAGTCTTCGCTTGCTTCGTCTTCTATTGCTCGGCTTGCCGAGGCGTAGCTTGCGAAGCAAGCGAAGACTGGTGGACCCAATCGGGATCGAACCGACGACCTCTACAATGCCATTGTAGCGCTCTCCCAGCTGAGCTATGGGCCCTTACCGTAAGGGGCAGCCTGTGTGGCCGCCCTTTCTTTCGAGAAAGGAAGCGGTAAAATACAGGGCTGGCCGTGAAATACAAGCCCTAAATGCATCCCCAAAGCCCTTTTTCCAAGCGCCGGTTCATGCCTTAGATGATGGTGTCATATTCTTAGCCTCCCCGCCTTGCGGGGGAGGACATGAAAACTTAGGTTTATGCTGCAGCGTCAGCGTAGGCATAAGCCTTAGTTTTCATAGGTGGGGGGTAAACTTTGACTGAGGTGAAGGTCGACCCCCCACCTAGTTTTTCTAAGACCTTACTTCGTAAGCCCAAGAAAAACTTTCCTCCCCCGCAAGGCGGGGAGGTAAAAAGAGGTGTCTCAAAAGCGCCCCGTTACGCGCTGGTGTCCACTTTATGTGCGGCGGGGCCGCCTTTGGCGACCACGACCATCGCCTCACGCAACAGGCGATCATGGATCATATAACCCGCTTGCAAAACCGTTAGAATCGTTCCGGCAGGGACGCTGGGATCCTCTTGCTCCATCATCACCTGATGAAAATGCGGATCGAAGGGCTGGCCCGCAGGCTCAATCTTTTTAATGCCGAAGCGCTCAAACGCCGAGAGGAGCTGACGCTCGGTCGCCTCCACGCCCATCACCAGATTTTTAAAGGTATCGTTTTGCGCGTCGTCCTTAGGCACGGCATCCAACGCACGACGGAAATTGTCGGCAATCGCCAGCATTTCCTTGGCAAAGCCTGCGATGGCATATTTTTGCGCGTCGTCGTTTTCCTTTTTCATGCGGCGGCGCGTGTTTTCCGTCTCGGCCATCGCGCGGAGAATCTGATCCTTCAACTTGCCAATTTCGTCCTGTGCCATGCCCAAGGCATCTTCCGCCGCATCCATCGATGTTTCGGCCTCGTCCCTGCGCTGGACGGGGGCCTCATCGAGATCGTTGGCGGCTTGCGGTGGAAATTCGTTTTGATCGTGGCTCATGGGCGTTTCCTGTTTGTTTACCTGTATGGCGTATTAGATAGTACTCTAATGCCCTATGTGGGTTCTTTTGCCAACCACTTCAAGCCCCCTTTTTGATGATGACGCCTCAAAACCTCTTTTTCCCTGCCGAACATATTGCCGTCCTGTCTGGCCGCGAGGTTATTGGCGATGGCTTGATTAAGCTGCCTTTTCTGCGGGCTTTACGTGCCGCATGGCCCCACGCCACGATCCATTGGGTGACCTCTCAAGGCGATACGGTTTACGCCTCTTCCTTGCATGAGACGGTCGCGCCGCTGATCAACGAAATCCACATCCAGCCCTCTTGGCTTATTGGCAGCGAGAAAGACGGCCAGATAGCGCCTCCGTTTGACCTTGTGATCGATACACGTGGACGGTGGAGGACGGCGCTGGCCGCGCGGCTACGCCTGCCCCACAAACTGTTTATCGCGCCCGCCATGCACTATCTTTTTTCGGACAGACGTCCGCCCTTCTTCGCCAAGACACCGCCTTCCCTGATCGCGCAGCTTCTGCAAATGATTGAGCTTGCGGCTGGCTTTGTGCCTGCTGTGACGGCACGGCTTCCCGTCTCACCAACGCTGCTTGCCAAGGCGCGGCGCATTTTGCCTGAGGGGCAAATCTATGTCGGCTTTGCTCCGGGCGCTGGCAATGCCATCAAAAGATGGCCCTTAGAGAATTTTGAAAAGGTCGCCAAGCTGCAAGTCCGCATGAATCGGATCCCCGTCTTTTTGTTGGGCCCGCAAGAGATGGATTTGTACGATGTTCTCTTCCGCGCCATCCCTGAAGCTATCTTTCCTCTGCAAGCCTATGACGTGTGGGGCAGCAGGGATATGAGCGTCGAGCAAACGCTAGCCCTTGGCCACTGCCTTGATCTGGCCGTCACAAACGACAGCGGGACGAGCCATATGCTGGCCGCCGTGAACTGCCCCCTTATCAGCCTGTTTGGCCCCACCAGCGCCCGTAAATTCGCACCGCATGTGAGCCAAGGAACCATCATTTGCGCCCAAGATTTCGGCAGCGCCGCCATGCTGGCCATCCCCCCCGAAACCGTCCATGAGGCCATTAACCATGCCATCATAGCGCAGGGGAAAGTCTGAAAGCATATTTTGTTGCCTTTTGGGGTTGATTACGCCCCCGTCATAAGGGATTGTTTACCTAAGTGTGGTAAGTTTTAATTCTAAAGATTGGTACGGCGTCTGTACTGCATTACCCCTTTTAAAATTAAACTATTTTCCTTAACAACCCAAGATTGTGTGAAAAAATGGTGAACACAGCAAATAACAAAAACGGTCAACAATCTGCTGCTTCTGAAAAAAGAAAGCATGGTTTGCACGGCCTCCCCCCCGAAATTGCAAGAAGCATAAAGCACCACGTTCTTAAAAAAGAATTTGATCGTATAACCAAGGTTATTCGCCGCGAATTTAAAGATGATTACCAACATATAATAGACACAATCATGAACCCCCACCCTGAGACAAAAGGGAGTACATCTCTTTCTGCAAAGAAGCCAGTGATCAACACTGATCCAAAACAACGCATTTCCCTTTCCAAGACAGGGGAAGAGGGCAATCTCTCTATCTTTAAGGGGTCCATTATATCTTCTGGTCAGAAGGCTGCGATAACGGTTAAAGTTACCGAAGAACAAAGAAAAATGCTACAGGGCACTATGCCCATGCCAAAAGGTAGAAAGATGCCCCTCAGGCGAAAGAAAAAACTGGCGGTCTCCTTTGCCGCTAACAGCTTATAGACGCCCCCCCTTCCTTTTCAGCAGATTGTCTGGCCCTCAAACGGAGAGGCCATCGTCTGTGTTTATGCGATTAGACCAACGGCACGATGACGTGACACATTAAGATATAAAACAAACGGGATCCCCGCTTTGCCCTTTCGCCCGCCGCAAGTGCGGCGGGACGAGGGCGCGGGAATGACGGATTTGTTTTTAATATCAATCCACAAGCGTCATCCCCGCGAAAGCGGGGATCCCGTTTCCTTGTTTTTTAAATGGATCCTTTCAAAAGGCGGTTGGTATTATAGGGATTGATTTGACCTCCCCCTTCTTTTGCTCCTAAAATGCCGTTCTTGGTAGTTTTATGGCCATTATGAATGAGCAAAATAAGGATTGCCCCCCATGTCTACACCCATGAATCTTATAACGATTGAAAACGAGCTTTTTCAATGTCGCATCGTCCCTACGATGGGGGGAGCCATCTCTTCTTTCGATTGCCTTCTTGGCCATGGCAAGACCCAGCCCATGCTGCGCCATACGGCAAAAGAAGGGACAGAAGAGATTCTTGAGCTTTCCTCTTGGCCCCTCGTGCCATTTTCCAATCGGATCAAATACGGCACGTTTGAGTTTGAGAACGTAAAATATAAAGCCGCCACAAACTATCTTGGTGGGCCTAATGGGATTCATGCGTCCCATGGACAGGGCTGGCAATTTCCATGGGAAGTTGAAAGTTCGGATCAGAACCAATGCACCTTGACCTTTACCTTCGATCCTGCGCGTGAGGGCATGGCCGGTCTATGGCCTTTCCCTTACAAAGCCCGCCAGCATTTCGAGCTACGCGAGAACGGCCTGATGCTGCGCCTATCTGTTACCAACACCGGCAAGACCAATATGCCCGCAGGCTTGGGCTCGCATCCCTATTTTCCTAAAGTCCAAGGCACAACCCTTCAAGCGAAAGTCGGCGGGCTTTGGGAAATCGACGATGAAGTTATTCCCGTCAAGAACGTCCCAGTGCCACCTGAATATGATTTTACAAGTGCCAAATCACTGGATGAGGCCCGCCTCGACAGCTGTTTTTCTGGATATGGCGGAATGATGCAGGTGGTATGGCCCCATCACCCCGTGGCCTTAAATCTGGAATCGTCGCCCAATCTGGACCACTTCGTCGTGTACACCCCGCAAGGGGAGAATTTTTTCTGTGCCGAGCCTGTCAGTCACAAGCCCAACGCTATTAATGACAAGGACTGGGCGGGGAATGGCCTTATTGTCTTGGCTCCCGGAGAAACAGAAGAAATTTGGTATCACTATGAAGCTTTGAGAATGCCGGACGCGCCCCCTTCCCTGTCAAAGCTAAAGCCGTGGAAGCCGCTTAATCTATTGGGGTAAGCCCCTCCCCGACATCCCCTGAAGGCCAAGAAGTCCGTTCTTTCCTCACGTTACGCGGAAGGCAGAGAAGTAGTTCGATTTTCGAATGAAAATCGATTGGATAAAATGGTATTATCTTATTGAATATAATAAACAAAATGACCGTTTCTTCATCCGTTTTTAATCTGTTTTCTGTATGATTGTTTCTATGGGGTGAGTGAGTTGGTTGAAGCGGTTTTTTCGGTTCATCAGGCAAAGGAGAAAGATCATGCGTATGTTTCGTTTCTTAAGAGAAGAATCCGGTGCGACGGCCATTGAATATGGTTTGATTGCGTCTTTGATTTCTGTGGCCATTGTGGGCGTCCTTTTGACGCTTGGCCCGAGATTGTCAGCCGTTTTCCAAACGGTGCAAGATAGCCTTTAAGGGCTAGAGGAAGAGAGATACAGCGACGAGAGGGGGGCGGGGAACCGGATGGGGTTTCCCGCCCCTTGTTTTTTACCCCCTGTTTTCAGGCATGAGGAACCCCAAACATCCCTTTGATCCGTTGTCATTTTTCTTTTTGACGATTCGGATCAAGCGTATTAGGCTCTGAATCACCTTAAAGATTTGGAGATAGCCATCATGACTGATTCCACCGTGACCCGCGCCCACCTTGCCGAAGCCGTTTATCAAGAGGTTGGCCTATCGCGTAATGATTCCGCGCAACTTGTTGATGTCGTTTTGGAAGAAATCGGGCAAGCCCTGATCAAGGGAGAGATGGTCAAGCTTTCTTCCTTTGGTAGCTTTCAGGTGCGCAGCAAGGCGCAGCGCATTGGCCGCAACCCCAAGACGGGTGAGGAAGTTCCTATCTCGCCTCGCCGCGTTCTGGTGTTCCGCGCCAGCCATGTTCTGAAGGACAAGGTCAATCGTACCCGCAAGGGTGGCTCTGCTGGTCAAGGGGCGGCCTAATGGACGGCTCTGTGCAATCACCAGTCATTGAAGTCAAGTCGGCCAGCGCTTTTCGCACGATCAGCGAAGTCGCGACCAATCTTGAAGTTCCCCAACACGTCCTTCGTTTTTGGGAGAGCAAGTTTCAGCAAGTTCGTCCCCTGAAACGGGGTGGCGGGCGTCGTTACTATCGCCCCGAAGACGTTACGTTGCTTTCCAGCATTAAAGAGCTTTTGTACAATCAGGGTCTCACGATCCGTGGCGTGCAAAAACTGCTGAAAGAAACGGGTCGCACCGGCATCGTCAGGACCTCGGCCAAGATGACGGCCACGGCCTCGCAGGCCACGGTGGCTCAATCTGTGCCAGAGGTTGCCGCGATTGTGGCCAAGCCAGAGGCGCAGGTCCTTACCATGGCGGCTCGCCGCGAAATGGAAGGGCTGCTGACCGAGCTGAAGACCATGCGCGATATGATGCGGCAGGTAGGGGTTTAATAAGGTTAAGCGCTGGCGCTAAAGGACAGGTCTGTGGCGCTTTGCGCGCAAGCCCTGGATTTGCGCCACGGAAAACGATCCCCACCCCCTGCCCTTTACGCACCGGATTCCCATTGCCTTCTGTGTTTTTCTGTGGTTATAGTGCCCGCCTTGCTAAGGGGTTGGGTTCTATTAGAGAAGAGCCAAAAAACTTAGCCTTTCCCAAGGTCGGGGCGTAGCGCAGCCCGGTAGCGCATCAGTCTGGGGGACTGGAGGTCGCAGGTTCAAATCCTGTCGCCCCGACCATTAAAAAAGAGGCTCTACCCCAAAGGATGGGGCAAGGGATGATGAGATCATAGCGAGGCCGCCTTCAGGTGGCCACATAAAACAATCACACGCAGTCTGTAGTTCTCGAAGTTCCTGAAGCCATAGGCGCGGCGCTG
>JBAZRW010000013.1 GCA_041662785.1 Bdellovibrionales bacterium
GCTCACTGGAAAAACAAGGTCAAAATACATCGAGGATTGAAGAAGGATCGGCGGAGAAAAATGATCAGCTTTTTGCTCTCAAAATCGTGAATCTACCCACACCTTTTGATCATTATGCCGAAATAACCATTATACTACGTCAACTTAAAAACCCGAAAACTTTTTGGCCGCGGTTGCCTGTTGCCTTTTAGGTTATGCGGATTGGCGGGGAAAAATTTTTCGGGTTTTCAAGCGGACGGACTATAGCGTTTTTGCTACGGCCTATATTTGAAATCGATACCGTAAAAATCGCGCTCAAGCTGGTCGATGTTGGCTTGAATTGTGCCCTCATCATACTCGCCCGTTCCACTCCTTGCTTTCCAAGCGTTCATTTCATCTCGCAATGACAGCGCACGCGTGCGAAGAAGGGATTCTTCGGGCGTTTCCTTTCCCTGTCTTATCCGTTCTCGTTCTTCCTGTGCCTCCCTTTCCTGTTCTTTGTGAGTGGCCGCCTTTTTCTTCCAATAAGTGGTTTGATAATTTTCTTTTGGTGAAGAAGAGGCATCGTTTGTTGCTGTGTCTGCGTCCTGTGATTTAGAGGGCGCAGAGGTTTCAACGCAGCATCCCTTTTGCTTCTTGATAATTTTCATCTTGCTTGTTGCGAGAACCTCAAACGGAGATTCCATAATAGGAAGGAATTGATGCCCTCCCTTTTTCTTCTTTCGAAAGCTTTTTGGAATTTTGATGTTATCCAAAATATTCTTAAGCTTCACGATGCTGGGAAGGGGGATCATTAAATGGTTGAAGCTTGATGCTTTGGTGTCACCTTTGTCGTTGGCCAAGTCGCCCCCTTCCTTGGCCCGCGGGTTCAAAGGGGATGTCACAAAAAGACGTTGGCTTTTGCTCTTTGCTGGCGTGGGCGGAATCAGAATGGGGTTGAGATCGCGATCTTCCTCATCATCGTCATCATCTATTGTCATGGACTAGCTTTCTGAAATTATAGAAGGGGAAGGCGTGTTTCTGTTTTATTTTTCCAATCACCGCAAAGCGCTTGCCAGCAGGTTAAGGCTGCCAGCGCGGCGGTATCGGCACGCAGAATACGGGGGCCCAAACGTAAGCACAAGCTTTCTGGCAAGGCGCGAAGCTGAGCTATTTCTTCCTGCCTAAACCCGCCTTCGGGCCCCGTTATAATGGCGGCCATGGGACGTGCCTGTGCGAGGGCGGACGACAGACCTTGCGCGACGGGCAGGGCCTCTCCGAACTCGGCACATAAAACGGGAAGACGTTTGGTCGGCCAGTTTTTGATCAAGGCGTCTAGCGAAAGGGGCTCGCGAATCTCTGGAATAGACAAGCGTTCGGATTGCTCGGCGGCTTCAATAGCGATAGCCTGCAAACGCTGAAGATTAAAATCGCGCACTTGCGTTCGGGTGGTTAGAATCGGTTGAACCACGCTGACGCCAAGCTCGGTTGCTTTTTGTATCATGTACTCAAAAGGCGCGCGCTTGATGGGCGCACAGCATAGCCACAGATCCGGTTCTGTTTCTTGGGGGCGTAGCGACTCTCCAACAAGAAGAATCACAGGATCTTTTTTTCGTATTGGAGCCACGGCTATCGTGGCACGCCACTCGCCATCACGTCCGTTAAACAGGCGTACTGAATCGCCCTCACGGATCCGCATAACGTGCAGCAAATAATGGGTGTGTTCGATCGATAAGGCGATCTTGGTTTCTTGTCCTAGAGCCTCCTTGATGAAAAGGCGGGGCCATGTGTGGGGGGCTGTGCTCATAAGCGATATTCTACAGCAAAGGGGGTTAAAAAATGCCTTCAAGGTGCTGGAAGCGGGTTGGGAAACAAAAAATCTCCTAACAAGTTGAAATATATAGATGATAATGTCTTTTTAAAGAGAAAAAGCCATTTTTCCCTGAAAGACGTGATTGATAAGGCAAATTCTTCTTGAAGAAAGTTTTAATCTACCCTTGACGTGGAAGCGGGATTCCCGTAAATGTGCGCAGCGTTCTCGGAATCGGTGGTAGCGGCTCTTATAAAAAACCTTCAATCCTACGGGAAATGTGAGGGTTCGGGCTTCTAAACGAGGTTTCGGATAGTGCATAAGCTACATAGCTTGCGTCGATATCACGGCTGATTTTATCAGCAGGTCGCGCGGTGTAAGTTGGAGTTCCACACGGAAGGCTTGGTTTGGCGCTTTTCCGTTGTGGTTTTTGTTTTGTCAGTTTTGCCATGACGGCAGGGCTTGAGAAGAAAAAGGAAGATCGAATGTCAACGATTAACCAGCTGGTTCGTAAAAAACGGCAACCGGTTAAGACCCGTGATAAAGTGCCTGCGCTGCAGAAGTGTCCTCAAAAGCGCGGCGTTTGCACGCGCGTTTATACGACGACGCCTAAGAAGCCGAACTCGGCTTTGCGTAAGGTGGCTCGCGTCCGTTTGACCAATGGTCACGAGGTTATTTGTTATATCCCTGGTGAAGGGCACAACCTTCAAGAGCATAGTGTTGTCATGATCCGTGGCGGCCGTGTGAAGGATTTGCCGGGCGTTCGTTATCACATTATTCGTGGCGTTCTTGATACCCAAGGCGTCAAAGACCGTAAAAAGCGCCGCTCGCTTTATGGCGCGAAAAGACCGAAGTAAGGAAGCATAGACATGGCACGTCGTCGTCGCGCAGAAAAAAGAGTGGTTCTTCCCGATCCTAAGTTCGGGGAAATCCTCATCACGAAATTTATGAACGTCCTTATGCTGGATGGCAAGAAGTCTGCCGCCGAGAGGATCGTTTACGGTGCTTTGGATAAGATCAGCGCCAAGTCAAAGGTCGGTTCTCTTGATGTTTTCAAGACGGCTTTGGACAAGGTTCGCCCTCATCTGGAAGTGCGCTCACGCCGCGTTGGCGGAGCCACCTATCAGGTTCCTGTTGAAGTGCGCCCCGAGCGCAGCATGGCTTTGGCGATGCGCTGGATCATTCGTGCCGCTCGCGCTCGCGCTGAGACGACCATGATTGATCGTTTGGCGGCTGAGCTTATGGCGGCGTCGAACGACAATGGCGCGTCTGTCAAGAAACGTGAAGATACCCACCGTATGGCGGAGGCGAACAAGGCCTTCTCCCATTATCGCTGGTAAGGAAAGAAAAGACCTATGGCACGTACCACTCCCATCGAGAATTATCGCAATATCGGCATCATGGCTCACATTGATGCGGGTAAGACGACGACGACCGAACGCATCCTGTATTACACCGGCAAGTCCTATAAGATCGGCGAAGTGCATGAAGGCACGGCGACGATGGATTGGATGGAGCAGGAGCAGGAACGTGGCATTACGATTACGTCCGCTGCCACCACGACTTTCTGGCGCGACCATCGCGTCAACATCATTGATACGCCGGGACACGTCGACTTTACGATTGAAGTTGAGCGTTCGCTTCGCGTCCTTGACGGAACCGTTTGCGTTCTTGATGCCGTTGCTGGTGTTGAGCCCCAGACAGAGACCGTTTGGCGTCAGGCTGACAAGTATCACGTTCCTCGTTTTGTGTTCGTCAACAAGATGGATCGCACGGGTGCGAACTTCTATCGTTGCGTTGATATGGTCAAGGACCGCTTGGGCTGCAACGTTTTGATCCTTCAACTGCCAATTGGATCGGAAGCCGAGTTTAAAGGCATTGTTGACTTGCGCCGCATGAAGGCCGTGATTTGGGAAAATGAAGCGCTGGGCGCCAATTTCCATGATGAAGAGATTCCTGCCGATTTGATGGACAAAGCTATCGAGTATCACAAGACACTCGTAGAAAATGCCGTCGAAATGGATGACGTGGCGATGGAAGCCTATTTGGGCGGAACAGAGCCTTCCTTGGAAGTTCTTGACGCTTGCATTCGCAAGGGCACGATTGGCATGAAGTTTGTGCCTGTTCTTTGTGGATCCGCCTTTAAGAATAAGGGCGTGCAGCCCATGCTGGATGCTGTTGTTGATTATTGGCCTTCACCGGTTGATATCGGCGCTGTTCATGGTTTTGATGTCGATACGCATGAACCAATGTCTCGTGAACCTTCTGATGCCGCGCCTTTGTCGGCTTTGGCGTTTAAGATCATGACGGATCCTTTCGTGGGTTCTCTGACCTTTACGCGCATCTATTCTGGCACGATTTCGGCTGGCAGCTATGTACAAAACACCATTAAAGGTGATCGCGAACGTATCGGTCGTATGCTTTTGATGCATGCCAACACGCGTGAAGAATTGAAGGAAGCCCATGCGGGCGACATCGTCGCGCTGACGGCTCTTAAGGACACCAAAACGGGCGACACGCTGTGTGATACGGCTAAGCCCATCGTTTTGGAAAAGATGGAATTCCCTGACCCCGTTATCGAAATGGCGATTGAGCCTAAGTCGAAGGCGGATCAAGATAAGATGACGAATGCTCTGCTTCGTTTGGTTCAGGAAGATCCTTCCTTCCGTCTGGCCGTCAACCATGAAACCGGACAAACAACGATTAAGGGTATGGGTGAGCTTCACCTTGATATTAAGGTCGATATTCTTCGTCGCGCTCCCTATAACTGTGAAGTTATCGTGGGTGATCCCCAAGTTGCTTATCGTGAAACCATCACGCGTAAGGCAACGGTTGATTACACGCATAAGAAGCAGTCCGGTGGTTCAGGCCAGTTTGCTCGTGTTATTATCGATTTCGAGCCTGTTGAAGCGGGCGTGGGTTACAGCTTTGAATCAAAGGTTGTGGGTGGTTCAGTGCCTAAGGAATATATTCCGGGCGTTGAAAAGGGTCTCGCTGGATCTCTTGATAATGGCGTGATCGCTGGGTTCCCAACCATCGACTTTAAGGCAACTTTGGTTGACGGCGGTTATCACGATGTTGACTCATCAGCTCTGGCTTTCGAAATTGCGGCTCGCGCTGCATTTAAGGAAGGCATTCAGAAGGCGGGTCCCGTTCTTCTTGAGCCGATCATGAAGGTCGAAGTCGTAACGCCTGAAGATTACATGGGCGACGTGATTGGCGATTTGAACAGCCGTCGCGGTCAGATTTCTGGCATGGACACACGCGGCAACGCGAATGTTGTGAATGCGATGGTTCCTTTGGCCAACATGTTTGGCTATGTCAACCGCTTGCGGTCGATGACACAAGGTCGCGCTCTGTTCACGATGGAGTTCGATCACTATGAACAAGTTCCAGCGCAGGTTGCTCTGGAAGTTAAGGCCAAGCTGGCAGGTTAATCAGGTCAACGAGTTTGAGTTAAGTTAAAGAAGTCCTTCAACGTAGGAGAAGAAAAATGGCAAAGGCAAAGTTTGAACGTAACAAACCACACTGCAACATCGGCACCATCGGTCACGTTGACCATGGCAAGACGACGCTCACGGCAGCCATCACAAAGGTTTTGGCTGAATCCGGTGGCGCGACGTACACCGCCTATGACCAAATTGACAAGGCGCCTGAAGAACGCGCTCGTGGCATCACCATTTCAACGGCTCACGTTGAGTATGAAACAGCCAACCGCCACTATGCGCACGTTGACTGCCCCGGACACGCCGATTACGTCAAGAACATGATCACGGGCGCGGCGCAGATGGATGGCGCGATCCTCGTTGTTTCAGCGGCTGATGGCCCTATGCCTCAAACACGCGAGCATATCTTGCTCGCTCGTCAGGTTGGTGTTCCGTCGATCGTCGTCTTCATGAACAAAATGGACATGGCTGATCCTGAACTCGCCGAACTGGTTGAGATGGAAATCCGCGATCTTTTGAACAAGTACAACTTCCCCGGCGATACAACACCGATCATTCGTGGCTCGGCTCTGTGCGCTTTGGAAGACAAGCAGCCGGAATATGGCCGCGAAGCGATCTTGAAGCTGATGGAGGCTGTTGACAGCTTTATTCCTCAGCCAGAACGCCCCATTGATGGCGCTTTCATTATGCCAATCGAAGATGTGTTCTCGATCTCTGGTCGTGGTACGGTTGTCACGGGTCGTGTCGAACGTGGCATCATCAAAGTCAACGAAGAAATTGAAATTGTTGGCCTGAAGGCTACGCAGAAGTCCGTTGTGACGGGCGTTGAAATGTTCCGCAAGCTTCTTGATCAAGGTCAGGCTGGCGATAACATTGGCGCTTTGCTCCGTGGCACCAAGCGTGAAGACGTTGAGCGCGGCCAAGTTTTGGCTAAGCCCGGTTCGATTACGCCGCACACCAAGTTTAAGGCCGAATGTTACATTCTGACCAAGGACGAAGGTGGCCGTCATACGCCTTTCTTCACTAACTATCGTCCCCAGTTCTACTTCCGTACGACGGACGTGACGGGTGAGGTTATGTTGCCTGCTGGCACCGAAATGGTGATGCCTGGCGACAATATCTCGGTTGATATTACGTTGATCGCTCCGATTGCTATGGATGAAGGTCTGCGTTTCGCTATCCGCGAAGGTGGCCGTACCGTCGGCGCCGGCGTTGTGGCGAAGGTGATCGAGTAATCGATCAAGATAAAATCGGGGGAGGTCGGGCTTTGATGGCCCGACCCACCCTTAATAATGAATAACACTAAGCGTTGGCTCGCCGGAGCCTTTCGGCTTCGAGCGACGAAAGAGGTTTTTGAATGGACACGCAAACGATACGCATCCGCCTTAAGGCGTTTGATCATCGCATGCTGGATCAATCGGTCAGCGAGATCATTAGCACGGCTAAGCGCACGGGCGCGCGCGTGCGCGGGCCAATCCCGCTACCGACATGGCGTGAATGCTTTACGGTCAACCGTGGTCCACACGTTGACAAGAAGTCGCGCGAGCAGTTCGAGATTAGAACGCATCGCCGTCTTTTGGATATTTTGGAACCGACGCCTCAGACGATTGACGCTTTGTCAAAGATTGATCTGGCTGCCGGTGTGGACGTTGAGATTAGAGTTTAAGTTTTTGTCGTAATTGCTTGATTTTAAACCAAACAAGCAGGCGCGATTGAGAAAGAGGAAGAAAACGATGACGAAACCTATAGTGTCAAGGCGCACAGGGGTGCTGGCAACCAAGCTTGGTATGACCCGCCTATTCGATGAAACTGGCAAGCATCTGCCTGTCACGGCTTTGCTTCTTGACTCGTGCCAAGTCGTTGGCGTGCGCACCATGGACAAGGACGGCTATACCGCTGTTCAGGTCGGCATGGGTAAGGCCAAGGTTAAGAACGTGACCAAGCCTGTCCGTGGCCATTATGCTAAGGCTGCCGTTGAGCCCAAGAAAAAGCTTGTCGAGTTTCGCATCACGGATGATGCCATGCTTGACGTTGGCACAGAGTTGTCGGCTTCGCATTTTGTCGTAGGACAAAAGGTTGATGTTACGGCTGTGACAATCGGTAAGGGCTTTCAAGGCGGCATGAAGCGCCACAACTTCGGCGGTCTTCGTGCCTCGCATGGTGTGTCGGTTTCGCATCGTAGCCATGGTTCAACCGGTCAGCATCAAGATCCGGGCCGTGTGTTTAAGGGTAAGAAAATGGCGGGCCACATGGGTGCTACGCAAGTGACCACGCAAAATCTGCGCGTCGCTTTTGTGGACGCCGATCAAAATATGGTTTTCGTTGTTGGGGCTGTTCCAGGGTGCGAAGGTGCTTTTGTTCGGGTTCGTGACGCGGTGAAAAAGGCTCTTCCTAAAGAAGCGCCGATGCCAGCGGGTCTGAAGACAGCGGCGGGGGCAGCATGAGGGAGTTCTTAGATCATGGAAAGTTTGAAGTTGAAGCCGTCAAAGTTTTTGGCGATTTACTTCCTCACGATAGCGTTAGGCACATAACAAATATGTCTTATCACGCCATGCAACATCCTGATCCCAATTGTGAGTTCGAGATTAGCTGTGGGGAGCACCTGCTCTATATGTCTGGGCGAAACATTAAGAGTCGTATGAAAGCTGCAAAAGCCATAGTCGGTCGTTTTCAGGACATTTCATTTGCTAAGGATTGTTCCGAAAATCTCTATGCCAACATTCGCGCTGGTTGGAGAGCAAACTTTGAAGAGTGCAATCAGTTCTCGCGTCGTTATGCGGCCGAGCTTTTGGGAGTTATTGTATCAACAGGTTTGTCTTTCCGTGCAAGACATAACACGCTTAAGGCTGGGTAACAAAATGAAAGCAACAGTTAAAAATCTAGATAACAAGGACGTCGGATCAATCGAGATTCTCGACTCGGTTTACGCCGTTGAACCGCGCCGTGACATCCTGACCCGTATGGTCAACTGGCAACTCGCCAAGCGCCGTTCGGGCAACCATGCCACGAAGGGTATTAGCGACATCAACGGAACGACCAAGAAGCCTTGGGCTCAAAAAGGCACAGGCCGCGCCCGTCAAGGCTCGCTTCGTTCGCCGCAGTTCCGTAAGGGCGCCACGATCTTTGGCCCCGTCGTTCGTGATCATGCGCATGACATGCCCAAGAAGGTTCGTGCGTTGGCTCTTCGTATGGCGCTGTCGTCCAAGCAGATGGACGGTAAGCTGATTATTATCGATGAAGCCAAGATGGCCGATTTGAAGACAAAGGCTTTGGCCGTGAAGTTGAACAAGATGGGATTGTCTCATGTTCTGTTCATCGACGGCTCTAATCTTGATACTAACTTTGTTCTTGCTGCGCGTAACATTCCGCATGTGGATGTTCTGCCCGAACAAGGCGCAAACGTGTACGACATCCTTCACTGTGATATCTTGGTTATGACCAAGAACGCGGTCGAACAGCTGCAAGAGAGGCTGAAATGAGCAAGAAAGAAATAGAGACGAAGATTACACCTAATGATTATCTAGTCATCTTGTCGCCCGTTATCACGGAAAAAGCGACGAATGGCTCGGTTCATAATCAGGTAACGTTTCGCGTTGCGGATACGGCGACCAAGCCTGTCATTCGCTCGGCGGTTGAGAAGTTGTTTAATGTGAAGGTCAAGGCGGTCAATACGCACAATCGCAAGGGCAAAGCCAAGCGTTTTAAGGGTCGTATGGGGCAGCGCAGCGATCAAAAATTTGCCGTCGTCACGCTTGCTGCCGGTGACAAGATCGACATTACGACGGGTCTTTAAGGGTTGAGGATAGGAAAATGGCACTTAAGAAATATAAACCCATAACGCCAGGCCTTCGGCAGGTTGTTCAAACTGACCGCAGCCAGCTGTGGAAGGGCAAGCCCGTCAAGACTTTGACGGAAGGGCTGAGCAAGTCCGGTGGCCGCAATAACAAGGGTCGCATCACCACGCGTCATATTGGCGGCGGTCACGCTCGTCGTTATCGCTTGGTCGATTTCAAGCGCACCAAGATGGACATGGCGGCCATTGTCGAGCGTATGGAATATGATCCTAATCGCACGGCTTTCATCGCGCTGATCAAGTACGAAGATGAGACGCAGTCTTATATTCTTGCGCCGCAGCGTTTAAATGTTGGCGACAAGGTTGTTTCGGGTGAAAAAGTTGACGTGAAGCCTGGCAATGCCATGCGTCTCAAGAACATCCCCGTGGGCACGATTGTGCACAACGTTGAAATGCGTCCCGGTAAGGGCGGCCAAATGGCTCGTTCAGCCGGAACATACGTTCAGATCGTTGGTCGTGACGCCGGTTATGCTTTGCTGAAGCTTACCTCTGGCGAACTCCGTAAGGTCCCTCAGGATTGTATGGCGACGATTGGTTCTGTTTCCAATGCCGATCACGGCAACGTGAAGCTTGGCAAGGCAGGCCGCAAGCGTTGGCTGGGCGTTCGTCCGACCGTTCGCGGCGTTTGTATGAACCCTGTCGATCACCCTCATGGTGGCGGCGAAGGTCGTACCTCTGGTGGTCGTCATCCTGTTTCGAAATGGGGCAAGGGCGCCAAGGGAACCAAGACGCGCACCAACAAGAGTACGGATAAGTTTATTGTTCGCCGCGCGAATAAGCGCCGCGATGCACAGAAGAAATAAGGAGAGCACAACGTGACACGTTCAGTTTGGAAAGGCCCGTTTGTTGACGGTTATATGCTGGGGAAGGCCGAAAAGGCCCGTGCCTCTGGTCGTAATGACATCATCAAAACGTGGTCGCGTCGTTCGACGATCTTGCCGCAGTTTGTTGGCCTGACGTTTGGCGTTTACAACGGCAACAAGTTTTTGCCTGTGTCCGTGTCGGAAAACATGATCGGCCACAAGTTTGGCGAGTTTGCTCCCACCCGTACCTTTAAGGGTCATACGGGCGCGGACAAGAAGACGAAGAAGTAAGGGGAATTGACGGATGAGTAAGCCCAAAACAGAAAGACGTTTACCAGCCGATCAGGCGATGGCAAAAGCCTCGGCGATCCGCACGGGTGCGCGCAAGTTGAATGTGGTTGCGGCCAGCATTCGCGGCCTTGGGGCAGCGACGGCGATGACGCAGCTGACCTTTGAAAAACGCCGCATCGCGCAGGACGTTAAAAAGGTTTTGCAGGCAGCGATTGCGAATGCCGAAAACAATCATTCTTTGGACGTTGACCGTTTGGTCGTGGCCGAGGCGTTTTGTGGCCGTGCTTTTGTGATGAAGCGTATGCACACCCGTGGTCGTGGCAAAAGCGCTGGCATTGAAAAGCCCTTTAGCAATCTGACGATCATTGTGCGTGAGCGCAAAGAGGGTGAAGTTGATGCCAAGAAAGAAGCCCGCCGTATGCGTGGTCTTTCCAAGAAAGAAGACGCCCCAAAGGGTGCAACAGTTAAAGCAACAACCAAGAAAACAGCGCAAGCTGTGACGGGGGCTTAAGCCATGGGTCAGAAAGTCAATCCAATCGGGATGCGTATCGGCGTCAATCGGACTTGGAACAGTCGTTGGTTCGCGGACAAGGATTATGCCGACAAGTTGCATGAGGATTTGAAGATCCGCAGCTATTTGATGAAGAAGCTTGGGCCTCAAGCCAGCGTTGCTCAGATCACGATTGAGCGTCCCTCTGGCAAGTGCCGCGTTACGATTCATTCGGCACGCCCCGGTGTTGTGATTGGTAAAAAGGGCGCGGATATCGAGAAGTTGCGCAGCGAGATTGCTAAGATGACAACGGCGGAAGTTGCCTTGAACATCGTTGAAATCCGCAAGCCTGAAATTGATGCCAAGCTTGTGGCCGACAATATCGCCAGCCAGCTAGAGCGTCGTATTGCTTTCCGTCGTGCGATGAAGCGCGCCGTACAATCCGCTCTTCGTTTGGGCGCTTTGGGTATTCGTATCAATTGCTCGGGTCGTTTGGGCGGCGCGGAAATTGCGCGTATGGAATGGTATCGCGAGGGTCGCGTTCCTTTGCACACGCTTCGTGCGGATCTGGATTACGGCGTTTCGACGGCTCACACCACCATGGGGGCTTGCGGCGTGAAGGTTTGGATCTTTAAAGGCGAAATTCTTGATCATGATCCAATGGCGCAAGAGAAACGCGCTTTGGAAAATGCTCCGGTTCGCTCGTAAGACAAGATTTTTTTAGGGTAGGTTAACATGTTGTCACCAAAACGTACAAAGTACCGCAAGGCTCATAAGGGGCGCATCCATGGCGCGGCGAAGGGCGGCTTTCGTTTGAACTTTGGGGCCTTTGGTCTCAAGGCTCTTGAGCCCGAGCGTATTACGGCACGTCAGATTGAAGCAGCGCGTCGTGCGATTACACGTGCCATCAAGCGTCAGGGCCGTTTATGGATTCTTGTTTTTCCGGATGTTCCTGTCTCGAAGAAGCCTGCCGAAGTCCGCATGGGATCGGGTAAGGGATCGACCGAGTATTGGGCTTGCCGCGTTCATCCGGGTCGTATCATGTTTGAGTTGGATGGCGTTCCGGAAGCTGTGGCTAAGCAAGCTTTCTTGTTAGCGGCGGCCAAGTTGCCTATTAAGACAAAGTTCGTGCAGCGCGAAGCGGCATAAGAGAAAAGAATAAAGGAGCCTGATGATGGCAAAGACACAAGTTAAAGCCGCCGATGTGCGGATGAAGACAGACAAAGAGTTAGAGGATCGTTTGCTTGAGCTGCGCAAGGAGCAGTTCAACCTTCGTTTTCAAAAGGCGACAGGTCAGCTGGCCAACACGGCTCGCGTGACTGCGGTTCGCAAGGAAATTGCTAAGATCATGACCGTGATCAGTGAACGTCAACGCCAAGCCAGTTCGGCTGCGTAAGGGAAAGAGTGAGGGACTGAAGATGCCACGTCGCGTATTGCAAGGAACCGTCGTTAGTGACAAGGGTGATAAAACAATCACCGTGCTTGTTGAACGTCGCGTTATGCACCCGATCTACAAAAAATACATTCGCACGTCCAAAAAGTACGCTGCGCATGATGAAACGAACAGCTGCAAGGAAGGCGATAGCGTTTCGATTATCGAATGTCGCCCGATCAGCAAGCGTAAGAGCTGGACTGTTGTCGATGAGACAACGGACAAAAGTGATAAGTAAGTAACTTTAGTGTGGAAGTGGATTAAGCCATGATTCAAATGGAATCCGTTCTCGATGTTGCGGACAACAGTGGGGCCAAAAAGGTTCTCTGTGTGAAAGTACTCGGTGGATCGAAGCATATGGTCGCAGGTGTCGGCGACATTATCGTTGTCTCAATCAGAGAGGCGATCCCTCGTGGTCGCGTCAAGAAGGGCGATGTGCATAAAGCCGTGATCGTGCGTCAGAAGTACGCGATTAAGCGTGATGATGGCAGCGTCATTCGCTTTGACCGTAACGCCGCTGTTTTGATCAACAAGGATAAGGAGCCAATTGGCACACGTATCTTTGGGCCGGTGACGCGTGAGCTTCGCACCTTGGGCTTTATGAAGATTATCTCGCTCGCGGAAGAGGTGTTGTGATGTCCGTTAAGATTAAAATGAAAATCAAGAAGAACGACAACGTGATTGTTCTTGCTGGCAAGGATAAAGGCAAGGCGGGCATGGTCAAGATGGTTATGCCATCTGAAAACCGTGTTGTTGTGGTCGGCGTCAACCGTGTGACACGTCACACCAAGCCTACGCAAGCGGACCCGCAAGGCGGACGCAAGCAGGTCGAAGCGCCGCTTCATGCCTCGAACGTTGCCCTGATCGATCCTAAGGACAACAAGGCTACGCGCATTAGCATCAAAGTCGGTAAGGATGGCGCAAAGACGCGTCATGCCAAGCGTTCCGGCGAAGTGATTGAGTAAGGAAGAGAGAAAAGCCATGACGGCCAAAGCCAAAGAAAAGTACGTACCGCGCTTGCAGCGCCATTATAACGATGTCGTTTTGCCAGAGATGATGAAAGCACTCGGTTACACAAACCGCTTGCAGGTTCCTCGTCTTGAGAAAATCGTCATCAACATGGGTGTCGGCGAGTCTGTGAACGACAGCAAGAAGGTCAAAAGCGCTGCTGATCAGCTTACGCTGATCGCCGGACAAAGGCCTGTTGTGACAAAGTCTCGCAAGGCGATTGCCGCGTTTAAGCTGCGTGCCGGTTTGGGCATCGGCTGCAAGGTGACGCTTCGCCGTGAAAAAATGTACGAGTTTATGGATCGTTTGGTCAATGTGGCCATGCCCCGTATCCGCGATTTCCGTGGTATTTCGGCCAAGAGCTTTGATGGCGCTGGCAACTATGCCATGGGATTAAAAGAACAGATCGTTTTTCCCGAAATCGATTTCGACAAGATTGACGAAATTCGTGGGATGGACATCGTGATTTGTACGACGGCCGAGACGGATAATGAAGCACTTGCGCTGTTGCGTGGGTTCAACATGCCGTTCCAAAGCTAAGGGAAGGGAAGAGCAATGGCCAAGAAGTCGATGATTGAAAAAAATAACCGCCGTCGCCGCATGTGTAAGCAAAAGGCAACGACGCGCACGGCCCTTAAGGCGCAAATCATGGATAAGGAGACATCCATGGAAGACCGTTTTGAGGCTGTGATGAAGTTGGCGAAGATGCCGCGCAATTCAGCCAAGGTTCGCATTCGCAACCGTTGTGAGCTGAGCGGTCGTCCTCGTGGTTATTATCGCAAGTTTAAACTTTCGCGTATCGCGCTTCGCGAACTGGCCTCATCGGGTCAGCTCCCTGGCGTTATCAAGTCGAGCTGGTAAGGAGGATTTGGGGCATGTCGTTTACCGATCCAATTGGAGATATGTTGACACGCATTCGCAATGGACAGATGGCCAAGTTGCCAGTTGTCGATTGTCCGTCGTCATCATTCCGCAAGCGTGTTTTGGAAGTCTTGCAACGCGAAGGCTATATTCGCGGCTTTTCTGAAATGCAAAAGAGCAACAGCCATGCGGTTCTTGCTATTGAGCTGAAGTACCATGATGGCATGGGCTGTATCCGGAAAATCGATCGCGTATCGAAGCCTGGACGCCGCGTTTATGCCGGCATTAAGGATTTCGGTCGTGTGTTTAACGGTCTGGGCATTTCGATTTTGTCGACACCGCGTGGCGTTCTTTCGGACAACGAAGCGCGTACACAAAATGTCGGCGGCGAAGTTCTTTGTCGCGTATTCTAAAGGAAGTTGAGGTTCAATTATGTCGCGCGTAGGAAAACATCCGGTTCCATTGCCGCAGGGCGTTACCGCTGAAATTAAGGCGGGCTCTGTCACGGTTAAGGGCAAGTTGGGAACGCTGAATCTGTCTTATACGGCTGATGTCGAAGTCAAGCTGACCGACGGACAGCTTGTTGTCACGCCCGCTCTTAAATCGACTAAGGCTCGTATGATGTGGGGCACGGTACGCAACAACTTGGCCAATATGGTCAAGGGCGTCAGCGAGGGCTTTAAGAAGGTTCTTGAGATTGAAGGCGTTGGCTTTCGCGCAGCAATGCAGGGCAAGGATCTTGTCATGCAGCTTGGGTTTAGCCATGAAGTGCGCTATCCTTCGCCTGATGGCATTGAGATTAAGGCTGAGAAGCCAACCCAGTTGTCGATCAGTGGTTATGATCGTCAAAAAGTTGGTCAGGTTGCCGCTGAAATCCGCAGCATGAAGAAGCCAGAACCCTATAAGGGCAAGGGCATCAAGTATGCTGGTGAGCGCGTCCGCCGTAAGGAAGGCAAGAAGAAATAAGGTTTGTTCTTAAAAGAACAAAGAGAGTTTAGAAGAATAAGGTAAGAGGGATCAACCCATGTTAAATACAAAAGAACTGCACGAACGCCGCAAGACGCGCACGCGCTATCAGATCAAGAGAAAGGCCGAAGGCCGCGCTCGTTTGTCTGTTCATCGCACGGGCGAAAACATCTATGCGCAGATCATCGATGACGCCAAAGGCGTGACGGTTGCTGCCGCGTCGACGCTGGATGCCGATCTTCGCAAGAAGCTTAAGACAGGCGCGGATAAAACAGCCGCTGCCGCTGTTGGAAAACTGGTTGCTGAACGCGCCAAGAAGGCCGGCTACACGCAGGTCGTTTTTGATCGCGGCGGTTATGTTTTCCATGGTCGCGTAAAAGAATTGGCCGACGCTGCACGCGCTGCAGGGCTCGACTTTTAAGAAAATATGTCTCGATAGGGAGCTTAAGGAAAAAACATGGCGAAGCCGAAGAAATCAAATAGTCCAGAAGAACGCGAAGGCAGCGATTTGATCGAAAAGTTGGTTGGCATTAATCGTGTCGCCAAAGTCGTCAAGGGCGGTAAGCGTTTTGCAATGGCCGCGCTGGTCGTTATTGGCGATGGCAAGGGTCGCGTTGGCATCGGAACAGGTAAAGCTCGTGAGGTTCCTGAAGCAATCCGCAAGGCGACGGAAGCCGCCAAGCGCAAGATGGTTCGCATTCCATTGCGCGAAGGCCGTACATTGCATCATGATGTTCGCGGCGTCTATGGCGCGGGCAAGGTTGTTCTTCGTGCGGCTCCTGCCGGTACGGGCATCATTGCTGGCGGCCCGATGCGCGCTGTTTTTGAAGCCTTGGGCATTCAGGACGTTGTGGCCAAGTCGATTGGAACTTCTAATCCGCACAATATGATCAAGGCAACTTTTAATGCTTTGGATCAAGTTGCTAGCCCGCGTTCTGTTGCGATGCGTCGCGGCAAAAAAGTCAGCGATATTCTTGGCCACAAGGGCGAGGCCGCCGCTGAAGCCAAAGAAGCGTAATTTTTGTTTTTCTAAGAAGTGGTTATGACGATGGAAACCAAGACAGCAAAGACAGCGGCTCCTGCCGCTAAAAAGACAGCCGCTCCCGCCGCTAAGAAAACAGCGAAGGGAAAAACCCTTGTTGTTGTTCAGCATGGTAGCATGACATGTCTGCAAGCCGCTGCGCGTGGAACGCTTGTTGGCCTTGGCCTTGGCAAGCCGCGCTCGCGTCGCGAACTCGAAGATACGCCTGCCGTGCGCGGCATGATCCGCAAGGTGCGTCATCTTGTCACGGTTGAAGGCGAAGACGCCTAAAGAACATAAGAAGTTAGTTTAGAAAAAAGGACGATCATCATGAAACTCAACGATTTGCGCGATAACCCAGGGGCACGCAAGAACCGGACTATCGTTGGACGCGGTATTGGTTCTGGCAAGGGCAAGACCTGCGGCAGCGGCGTTAAGGGTCAGAAATCTCGTACGGGCGTTGCCATTCGCGGGTTCGAAGGCGGCCAGATGCCCCTTCACCGTCGTCTGCCGAAGCGTGGCTTTAAGACGATGTTCCCCAAGGATTATGCCGAGCTGAATATCGGTCGCCTTCAAGAAGCGATTGAAGATGGTCGCGTTGATATCAAGACGGTCATCACAGAAGACAAGCTTCTTGAAATCGGTTTGGTTTCGAAATCCAAGGACGGCGTTCGTTTGCTGGCCAAAGGCTCCATCACGACTAAGGTTGAGATTGCCGTTGCGGGGGCTTCTGCCTCTGCCATTGCTGCCGTTGAAAAAGCGGGCGGCAAGGTAACGATTTTGGCCGTTAAGAAGGAAGTCGTCAAGAAAGTGAAAGCCGCCTAGGCTCTGGACTTGACGATAAAGTTTTGAGAGAAGTTATTTGAAAAGGTGGCGTATTTCATGCGCCACCTTTTCTCTTGAATCCGGATGGCGTGAATAACGCTTCGGGCAACAACGAAGGAACTTTCATTATGGTGATGCGCCCCGCTTTGATAAATGTGATGGCCAAGGCCGCTGAAAAGGCTGGCAAGGGATTAAGCCGCGATTTTGGTGAGGTCGAACATTTGCAAGTCTCGCGCAAGGGGCCTGCGGATTTCGTCAGCAATGCAGATATCAAGGCGCAGAAAATCCTTCGCGAGGAGCTGATGAAGGCGCGTCCTACGTTTGGTTTCTTGGGTGAGGAAGCCGATGGCGAGGCCGACACGTCCGGCAAGGCCGAGCGTTGGATCATTGATCCTTTGGACGGTACGACTAATTTCCTCCATGGTGTGCCCCATTGGTGCATTTCCATTGCGGCTGAAAAGGCTGGCGAGATTATCGCGGGCCTTATCTATAACCCCCTCACGGATGAAACCTTCTGGGCTGAGCGCGGCATTGGCGCGTATTGTTCAAACAAGCGCCTGCGCGTTTCGGGTCGCAATGATCTGTCCGAATGCTTGATCGCGACGGGTTTGCCTTTTAAGGGCAGCAAGAAAAACGATGCCCAAGTGATGAAAGAACTGGCCGCGGTGATGCCCAAGGTTGCGGGCATTCGCCGCGCTGGTTCAGCGGCGCTTGATATGGCTTATGTCGCGGCGGGACGCTTTGATGGCTATTGGGAATCCGGCCTTGGCATTTGGGATATCGCGGCGGGTTATATCCTTGTCAAAGAAGCGGGCGGGTTTGTCAGCCCCATCGTCAAGGGCAAAGATCCTGTCAAGGACGCCGCGCTTATCGCCACCAATGCCGAAATCCACGACAAGATTGTGAAGCTGGTAAGGGCGGCGTAAAGAGGCAACATGCGCCGCCTTTTGACTTCCGAAAAAAACCAATGGAATCAACGAATCTTGTTTTTTTGGAGGCCGTACGTTGTCCGGAAGGCTACTGAGAGACGCTTTTCGAGTCTGTTTTCGCGCTTTAACCATATAAGCCCATGAAATATAAGCGATTGTATAAAACGTGGGCAGTACCACATCCCATTGAAAACAAACGCTTTTCTGGATCATCTTTTTGCGGAAACAAAATTGAGCGAAGTTTTGGTGGAAATGGGCGCTTTCCCCCTCCGTCATCTCGCACCCCTCTACGCCCTTTGGGCTTCGCGGGGCAGGCAGCGGATGGCTCGGAAGCGTCAGACTCACCCCCTTCTCGTCATCCCCGACAAGCCTGTCAAAGCGCGGAAGCGCGAAGGCGGGCGCAGATCGGGGATCCAGGGGACTGGGCGATAAACGGAACGATGATGAGGGCGGAGAGTGAGGCTGGATCCCAGATCAACTTTCTTTCGCGCAAAGAAGCGCGAAGAGAAAGTTTTCTGGGATGACGGTGGAGATGGGAGGCCCTTCGCGACGACGGACGGTAACGTCCTTACCCCTCGCTCCAGCGCATGACGGTTTGGGCGGCTTTGACGCCTGAGCGCAAAGCGCCCTCGATGGTGGATGGCAGGCTGGTGGCCGTCCAGTCTCCCGCTACAGCAAGGTTCTTCCATCCGATATAGGCCGCTGGGCGCATTTTGTTTTGCGCGGGCGTGGCGGCAAAGGTCGCACGCTTTTCGCGCACAACGCGCCATGGCGGCGTTTTGGCAGGATCAAGATCGAACAGCTTAGCCAAATCTTCCCATACGGCGCTCGCCCATTCCTCTTGTTCAATTTGCTGATCGTCATAGCGGTTCGCGGCGCTGATCGTCACGGACACGACGCCTTGCTTGACGAAGACCCATTCCGCCAGCCCGCCGACAAGACCTGTGAAGCCTGCCGGATTGTGTGGCACTTCGATGCGGTAATGCACGTTGGTGATGGCTCGAAAGTCGGATGGCACCAGAAGGTTGGGAATGATTTCCTGCGCGACCCAAGAGGGAACGGCCAGAATAACCCAGTCTTGCGGTGCAACGGGCACGACGTGATTGGTGAAATCCAGAGCCGTAACCTGACCTTCTGTTGTGACATCCATAGCGCGAAGGCGGGAGCCGAACTTAATCTCGCCGCCGCGCTGCCGTAGTGTCGTCAAGCAGGGCGTGACGAAGGTTTCCGTCAGCCCTATCTTGGGGAGAAGGGGACAACACGCCGCACCGCCGCCGCCAAAGCTTTGCGAGAAGAGGTTGGCCAGCAGGCTGGCAGAGGCGTTTTCGGCCTCGGTGTTCAGGGCAGCGATGGCCAGTGGCTCCCAAAAGCGTTTGTATAGCGTTGTTTTGGTGTTCATGCACGAAGCGACCGTATCGTCTTCGCCCGCAAAAAGGAATTGCGCGGCGGATAAATAATCCTTTGCCTTTGTGCCCGCCACGCGACGCTTGGGATCAAAGATCCACCACGGCACGAGGCCGTTGTTCATGCGAACGCTCCAACGCTCGCCTGTGTCCAAATCCATAAACGGAAAGAGAGGTTCCTTGTGCCGCGTGACCGTCTCACTTGCGCCCGAAAGCTCTAGGTAGTCTTGCACCGCGACGTTGCCCGACAGGACAAGATGGTTGCCGTTGTCGATCCGGCAATCAAGACCTTTGTCGTAGTACGAGCGACACCGCCCGCCCGCGTAAGGCGCGGATTCGTACACGATGATCTTTTGATCCATCAACGAGAGCTGAAGCGCGGCGGAAAGTCCCGCCATGCCCCCACCGATGATATGAATGGTTCTTGGGGTTGTCATGGGATAATGGTTTACCCCATCAGTCCGCGTAGCGCCAGACGCAGTTTTTGCCAAAAAGACAGGGAAATCCGGCGGGTGGGATCTTGCCAATCGGCTTTGACCAGCGCGTCGTAAATGGCGCGGTAATAATCGCGCATAATACGGGCGGGGCGCATGGCGGTGGGGTCGCACTGGGCTATCGCCTTATCGGTTTCCTCAAAATGGCTTTGGGCGATTTGGGCAACGGCGCGGCACGCGGTGGGCAGGTTGGGGTGCATAAGAACATCAAGAGGCTTAAGGACAGTCAGGCCGCTTTGCGTGAGTAATTCTTGGGGAAGATACAGGCGTCCCCTTTGCGCGTCTTCGGCCAGATCGCGCAGAATGTTGGTAAGCTGCAGGGCGCGGCCAAGATGGTGCGCGACGCGCATGGCGGCCTCGCTGGAATCGCCGAAAATCCGTACCGAGGCGCGACCCACGGCGCTGGCTACATGATCGCAATAGGTGTCCAAATCTTTGAGCGGTGGTGCGACGATGGCCTCCCGTGCGTCCATGGCCATGCCCTCGATGATAGCCTGAAAATCGTCCTCGATCAGGTGATAGGCTGCGATGGCGGGCAATAGGGCGAGGCTGATGCTATCCTCGGCTTCTCCCATGGTGAAAAGAGCGTGGATGCGTTTTTGCCATAAGGCTAAACCGGCCTCGCGCGCAGCGTCCGTGGGCGAGTCATCGGCGATATCGTCAACCTCGCGGCAAAAGGCGTAAAGGGCGAACATTGCCTCGCGCCTCTCGCGTGGCAATACGCGCATGCCAGCCGCAAAGGACGTGCCCGATTCTTTGACGCGGCGCAAGACATCCGCTTTGGCTTCGTCGAGGGTGATTGATGACATCGTGGCGCTACATCCACATCTTGATAAAGCCTGTCGCCATGGCTGTTAGCTTTTGACGTTGGCTAAGTTTGACATCGTCCTTTAGCGGATCGCGCTCACGCAACAGTTTGACAAGGCGAACGGCAATGGTTGTCGTGACCGCCGTATCATAGCGCAGGCGCGGGTCGCGGATTTGGCTTGCGAACGTCTGCGCCAGCTCGACCATTGGCCCCATTTTGTCCAGCATGGCCATCAGCGTTTCGTGCAGAGCGGGGGTAGACTCCACGCCTGCCAGTGCTTCTGGCGTTGCTCCTTTAACAGCCATCATGTCGAGAGGGATATAGACGCGATCCAGCTGCCTGTAATCGTCGGCGCAATCTTGAATATGGTTGATGATTTGAAGCGCCGTGCACAGGGCGTCGCTGGCGGGCCATGTGCTTTTGTCCTCGCCATGCAGATCCAGCATGTAACGCCCCACAGGCGCGGCAGAATAGCGGCAATAGTCAAGGAGCTCCTCCCAGTTTTCATAACGCAGCTTGGTCGCGTCGCGCTTAAAGGCGATCAGCAAGTCCCGCGCATGTTGTGGCGTGACGCCCGTTTCCGCCAGACTTTCGCGTAAGGGAATGAGGGCAGGAATGGTGTCATCATTGGGAGTCATCAGGGCTGTGTCAAAGCGATTCAGCCGCGCGACTTTCTCACTTGCCGTCAGCATGGGGTTGTCGCTGATATCGTCGGCAGCGCGCGCAAAGGCGTAAAAGGCGCGGACGTGAGGGCGGTACTGTGGCCCGACGAGTTTTTCGACAGGGAAGTTTTCCGTTTTTTCGTTCTTGCCGCTGGGCGTTTCGAGGGTATCCATAAAATCACCTTATCTGAGTTAAGTGTTATAAATACTCGTTTTTCTTGAACCAAGCAACGGCATCGGCGATGGCATCTTGAGCGGGGCGGGGGGCATAGCCAAGCTCGCGCTTGGCCTTGCTAGATGAGAAAAACATCTTCTTTTTGGACATTTTAAGGCCATCGACGGTGAGCATAGGCTCTTTGCCCGTCATCCTTGCTATGAACTCTGCCGCGTAAGCCATCGGAAACAAAGGAAGGCGTGGCAGCTTGAGGGTAGGGGCTTTGCGCCCTGTCAGACCGGCCACAATCTTCAAAATCGCGCCGAAAGCAAGGTTCTCGCCGCCCAGAATGTAACGCTCGCCTATTTGACCTTTTTCAAAGGCCAGCCAATGCCCCATCGCGACATCATCAACATGGGCGATATTCAGGCCTGTATCGACAAAGGCGGGCATACGTCCCGCCGCCGCTTCGATAATAATCCGGCCCGTAGGCGTGGGCTTGATATCGCGAGGCCCTATGGGCGTCGAGGGGTTCACGATGATGGCGGGGAGGGCGCTTTCGCGGATAAGGACGCGCACGACTTCCTCGGCCAGATATTTGGAGCGCTTGTATACGCCGACCATGTTGGCTAGCGAAACGGGTGTATCTTCCGAACCCTCGCCGCTTTTTGGAATTCCTAAGGTGGCGACCGAGCTGGTATAGACGATGCGCGGGATTCCCGCCTTTTGCGCGGCGAGCATAAGCGCCTTTGTCCCGTCGATGTTGATGCGGTTCATGGCCGCCTCGTCAGGAACCCATATCCTGTAATCTGCCGCGACATGGAAAAGAACAGAGCAGCCTTCCAGTGCTTTGGCATAGCTTGCGGGGGCGGTCAGGTCGCCTTCGACGATGGTGTAGTTTGTCAGGCCCTCTAGATTGCGGCGGTCATTGTGTGGGCGGCATAAAAGCCGCAAGGCAAAGCCTTGGTTTTCCAAGAGCCGCGCCACTGCCGCGCCGACAAAGCCCGTCGCGCCCGTGATAAAAGCTGTTTTTTGTTGAGTCATAAGAGGGGCTAACCTTGAATATTATAATTGAAACTGGCCCTTGTGCAGGCAGGAACCGTGGTTGCCGTTACACTGCTCAGTTGATCGGAGGTGGTATAGCCTCCTCCGCCAAAATCTATTTTTGTAAGCCCCCGATCACGGTTGGGGCCAGCGGCGCGCGCTATAAGTTGCGCGCAAACCTCGGTTGGAAGGGGGGGGAGATAAGTAATCTCGAATCTGGTTGCTACCGAAGGCTCTATCTTAACATCTGTTCCCCAAGCCGTTTGGGGAAAGGCTTTTCCGTCTATTATCATGGAAGGTGGGAAGATTTCCGCTTTCATCATCAATTCTGTAAAATTGGCTGTCCCTGTTTTCATGGGGCGGCTTTTATAAAGGGATCGCATGTTCTGGACGATCATGGCCTGATCCTCCACCGCCTTATTAATGTTTTTGTTGCTTGCGACTGAGCTGGCTGCGCCCCATATGGCGGCCATCACGATTCCCACAACGCCTAGGACGATGGCGGCCTCGGTCAGCGTAAAGGCTTGGCGGCGATTTTGGCAGGAAAGAGAGGAAGTTAACATAAGCGGGTTCCTTTATTGAGGATTTCTCTGTTTATAGGCCTTTTTCCCTTAAAAGAAGTTAACGAATTATCAACTTAAAATGCGGTTAATCATAGGGTTGGAATCCGCCTGCTAAACGACGGAGCCCCCGAAGAGTCATGGTGAAATAATGCGATCCGGTTTTTTCTTTCTGCCAGTGCTATTGGCCATCCTTCTTGGATGCACGGATGTTGACGTGCCCAAGGCTAAATCCACGACAGGACGTCTGCCTACTGTGGCGGAAGTTCCCGATCCTGAGGAAACGGTGCGAGGCGCTGAGGATCCTCCCATCGTAACCTTGCATCTGGGGTCGCGGTTGCATGAACGCCGTCTAAGCCGAACGGAAGAGCTGCCTGCCAACATCATTGTTCCCAATACCAATTTGAACGCCGTTCCTGTGACGTCAGCGTTGCAAGCCATTTTGTCGGGGACGGATGTGTCTTTGTCGTGGGAGGCTGGATCGTTTGATAGCCGCCTTGTGACGGTCACAAACCTGAGCGGTTCTTTGCCCAAAGTGGTGGAGAAAGTTTGTACCTCGGCCAAGGTTTTTTGCAGTTTCCGTAATGGCCTTCTTGAGCTGAAGGAAAAAGAAACCTTTATCATCGATCTTCCCACGGTTCCCACTAAGACAAGCGCCACGGGCGCGGCGACGAATACGATGGCGGACACGATTGGCGAGTTGGCGGGGGATAAGGCGCGCATTGATCTTCAGGGGGGCAATCTTCTCTACACAACGGATGTGGATGGTCAGGAGCAGGTCAAAGAGTATTTGTATAGCTTGCGCCATGGACGCCCGTTGGTTGTGATGCAGCTTTATATTTGGGAGGTTGTGCTCAACAAAGATCGTGCCGCTGGCGTTAACTGGAGAAGTTTCAGCCTTGAGAAGATGGGAACAAAGGCTGAGAACATCCTTTTAAGCGGCACAACGGGGTTTGCCAGTTTGGCCTCACCGGGGGTTAGCCTTGGTGCGACCTTTAGCGGAAAAGTTGATGCCGAGTCTGTCCTTCAGTTCCTTTCAACACAAGGGCAGGTTCAAACCATCAGTAATCCGCAGTTGACCTTTGTTTCGGGGTCTAGCGCTGATTTCCGCGTGGGCGGCAAACAACGTTACATCTCGCAGGTGGGGACGAACAGCTCTGTAGCGGGGACAACATCATCCACGACCAGTAGCAATACTGTTTCGACGGATAGCATTGACACGGGTCTTAAGATCAGCGTTGGGGGCTCTTTCGAGTCCAGCATTATCTCGGCCAGTCTTGACCTTGAATTGCAGGATGTCATTAGCCTGAACCCGACAACGATGGAAAATGGCACAACAGTGGATTTGCCAGAAACGTCCGAGCGCAAGGTTACGACATCGCTTCGCGTGCGGCCGGGGGATAACCTCGTTCTCGCGGGCCTTGTCTCCTCACGCGATACCAATGATCGTGATGGCGTGCCGTTGCCGTTTGGGGCGTCGCTGAATGCTTATGGGCGCGATCAGTTAAAGAACACAGAGCTTGTCATTTTGGTCAAGCCATCCGTGGTTGTGTTTGCGGACTCCGAAGAGGAGCCTGCGGCAACAGCGCCTGCCAAGAAAACAAAGAAGACGGCCAGTAAACCTATCGAGCAGGATGCGATTGTGATTGACAAGGATGGCGCCCAAACAATGGCGTTGCCCATTTCGCCTTCCTCCTCATCCTCCTTTGACCCTTTGCCGCCTGCAAAACCTGAATTGATGGTAAAGGAAGAGCCGTTGCCGCAGCCTCTTTCGCAAGCGATGGCGGAGCCCGTTGCCGATGGCGCGCCTGTTGACAAACGCCTTATGCAGCGCGGATTCAGTCATGCGTTTGATGAAATGCTTTCGCCTGCGTCTTCGCCTGTTGGCGCGCCTATGTCTTTGACAGGGGGCGGGTTATGACGGTTTTTCGCTTTCCCTTGGCTCTTGTCTTGGTCGCTTTGCTGACGCTCTGTGGCGCAGAAGCTTGGGCGGCGCGTGATGCTTCCTTTTTAGCACCTGGGTCGTCCTCTCGCGGTTCCTCGCGCACCGATCAGGATATTATTGTTGAGCCGAAACCCGAGGTCGATGTGGGGGAGACTCCTCTTAATGTTGGGCGTCGCGCCACCTTCTTTTTTGTCAATCAGTCTAATGTAGCCGTTGAAATCGAAAGTATTAAAGCCAATGTGGATAGCAACGTGCGTGCGGATATTGTCGCCGATGATTGCAGTAAAGAGGGTAAGATTCTGGCCGCCAGTCGTTGTTCGGTCACGATAGAGACAACGCCGACGGGGGCAGGGTCGTGGACGGCAGAGCTTCTTCTTACCCACAAGGCGGCGGGGCGGATCGCACGGGCGCGGGTCATCGGCAGGACAAACGCAGGATCGACGGATAAGGGTGGGACGGGGCTTTCCCTTAGCACCAAAGACATTAAGCCCATTGATTTTGGCGAGATTGAAGTGGGGACGGATAAGGCCGTGCGTTCGGCTTTGATGGTCAATGATGGCAATGAAGTGATCACGATCCTGTCTATTGAGGTGATTGCGGCTGAAAACGGCTTGCAACGCCTTGAGCAAGGGTGTGCGCCGGACATGGACCTTAAAATGGGCGAGTCCTGCCCCGTGACCATGGTCTGGAAGCCTGAAGCAAAGGGCATTCTTTCCACCGATTTAATCATTCGTCATACAGGTCGCCTTGGTTTTGCCGTGATCCCTATTCGTGGCGTGGCCAAGAGCGAGAAGGCCGAGGCGGGTTCCTCAAAAAATGACGCAACGGGCTCTTCCAAAAAAGGCGGTGGAGCCTCTGGCGGGATTCCGATGCCGCCAACAGCCGATGAGCTTGAAAAGATGATGGCGGGGAAGATTCCGCCGCTGCCGTCTGACGCGCTTCCTATGCCTGATCATGAGGGCGGGGCGGGCGCGACAAAAACGGTTTCTAGCGGCACGTATCACTTGATCGGAACGGTAGGTAATCGCGCGCTTATCTACAAACCAGATGGCACAACGGCTGTCGTGACGGTAGGCGAGTCTTTTGATGCGGGCGAGGGGAAAGAGGTCAAGCTGACCTACCTTGAGGCCAAGAAAGCGGAAATCCTCGTCGATGGGAAAAAGAAAATACTTATCCTTGAGGCAGCGGCTTCCTTGACCAACAAAGCGGCGCAAACCCGTGATCAACAAAGGGCGGAAGATCAAGTTCAGAAAAAGGGACAGAAAGCATCAACGCCTAAAACCGATAACATGGAAAAGAATTCTGTTCCGCTTCCGATGGGGAAGTAATGAGCGATCCTGTAACAACCGTTGAATTGCTTCCCTCTGGCGAGAAAAACATCCAGTCGCGCCACTATGAATTGGCCTTGGCCGAACAAACCATGCGCCGTGCGACGGGACGCTATTTGACGATTGAAGAAATCCTTCATCGCAACGGTTTTGTGGCTGAGGGCGTTGATCGTCTAAAGAGTAAGGGCGCGGCGCGAGAAGACCTGACGACGCAGGCCTTGCGTCTTTATGTCTCGGTGGCCAACCAAACGGCGATGGGGCTTTGCCTGTTGGAACTGAAGGACGGTATTTTACGTTTGGCGTCAGGGGATCGCGTCGATGATGCCGATCTTTTGCGCATTACCACCGCTCTTCAACGAGCTAACCGCGACGTTCTTAAGATAGAGGTTGAATCGTGGGATCGCGCTGAACTCGCCCGCCTTATGCGCGAACAAAGCGAGGTGGCGGGTGAGCGTCTGTTGCGCATCTTTGCCGCGCTGGCGCGTGATCCTGATGATGCCAGTTTGATTGAGCAAGCGCTCAACGATATTTTGGCCGAAGCCTTGCAAAGCCGCACATCGGATATTCATTTCTCCTTGCAAGAAGATGATGCGCGGTGCTGGATCCGTTACCGCGTTGACGGTGATCTTGTATACAAGCATTTGATCCCTCATCGCGTCATGGCTCCACTGGTTACGCGCATTAAGACGGACTCGAAAATGGATGCTGCCGACAGGCAACATCCACAAGATGGCCGTTTGGGGTTTGAGTGGCAAGGCCGCGTCATCGACGTTCGTGTGGCCGCCTTGCCGGTCGCGCCGTCTGGTGAAAAACTCACCCTTCGTTTGCTGGATCGTGAAAACCTGCGTACCTTTGACGAGTTGTTTATGCACGCGCCCTCTGTGGCCGAGAAACTGCGTAAAGCGGTTCATGGCCACACCAAAGATGGCGGGTTGATCGTCGTCAGCGGCCCGACAGGTTCTGGTAAATCAACAACGCTTTACGGTATTATTCAGGAAATTGACCGCTCGGCCCGCGCCGTTTATTCGGTTGAAGCGCCTGTTGAATATGATATGCCGCTCGTCGATCAAACGTCTGTGACCGATAACTCGGCCAACTCGATTGCCGATATTATTCGCGCCCTTATGCGCCATGATCCTGATGTCATTATCGTCGGCGAAATGCGTGACGGTGACACGGTCGAAGCGGCGCTTCGTGCGACGGAGTCAGGCCATTTGGTTATCACGACCGTTCACGCGGTTGACGCTTTGCATACGCTGGATCGCGTTGACGGTTTCCTCAGCGCGGCGTATCGCACCAGCGGCCTTTATATTCTGGGGCATGCTCTTGTGGCGTCGCTTTCTCAGCGTCTTGTTAAAACGGTTTGCCCCGCGTGCCATACGCTTGATACGGCCATTCGTGTGTTTCAGGATGAAGCGCGGTGCGCCGACATTGGCCTCAGGCCAGAGGAAAACGTCGCGCTGGTCAGCCATGGCGGCTGTGACCTGTGCAATCACACTGGGTTTTTAGGTCGTACCCTTGTTCTAGAGGCCATGTTCCCGCCAGAGGATCAGGCCAGTCGTCGTGCGATTACCGAGATGATGGTCTCGAACGTCACAACCTCGGTTGTCGATGTGCCGGGCACGATCTATCTGCCGCGCCGCGAGTCCATTCGCGATCTTATTCGTCGCTGTGCCATTGATGCCAATATGGGCGCTTCCTTGATGGTTGAAGAAGCTTCCTCGCGTCAGGGGCGTGGACGGTGAGGGGGGGCGCGCTATGAAGCTTTATCATGCCCGTTATGCTCAACCGACCATCGGCGGCGCTGTTCTTATTCATGAGGAAGATTTTTATCTTCCCGATGTCCACTCTGTTCGGCGCCAGCTTCGTGGTCGAGGGGTTTGGCCCATCAACATTCATGAGCAAAAGCCGCCCCTTTTTGAATGGATGGATGTTCGTTCGCGCGATTGGCAGATGCAGTTGCTTCGCGCCATCCGTTTTCAGTCGGCGACAGCATCGGCGGGAACGGCTCTTTTGAACATTATCGAAGGCGAAGAAGATCCCCGTCGCCGCTTGGCCTTTCTGCCGACCCGCACCGTGCTGAAGGGCGGTGGATCGTTTTCCGAAGCCTTGCGTGAGCTTAAGCTTATGGATGCGCCGACGATGGCTATTATCACGGCGGGTGAACGCGCTGGCGATCTTAAGGGCGTTATCCAACACGCGATTGAGCATGTGGAGCAAAAAGGAACCCAGTACAAAACGATCATTGCGGCGCTTAGCTGGCTGTCCTTCGATATTATCTCGACCATTGGTTCTATTTGGGGCACGCAGTTTGGCTTTATCCCCTATTTGAAGGAAAAAGGAACAAACAGTACCGATCCTGTTGTCATCGCCAAGTTTGAGCGAGGGATCAAAATGGTTAGCTTTTTGAATATGACGATGTTGATTGTGTCATCGCTTATTATTTTAGCGGTTATTTTCTTTGTCCTTTCCTATTGGCGCAATCGGCACAAAAAGGATCACTATACGGCGCGTATGATGATGCGGATTCCCCTCCTTTCCCCCTATTTGCGCAATGTTAGCTTGAAAGATACTTGTAAGCTGATGACCCGCCTTTTGCATGGCAAGGTTCCCTTGGCTGAAGCTTTAGAGATTATTATCGAAAGCTCTGTCGAGCCTGCTGCGCGAGGTTATTGGGCGGAATGTAAACAGAAGATTCTATCGGGCGTAGAGCCTGCGCGGGCCCTGTCGCGTTGGCCTCTTTCCAAGCCTGAACGGGATCAGATCAGGACGATCCAGACCGTGGATCAATTGGGCGAGGTCTATGAATCGATTGCCGTGGAAAGGGACTTGATGGCCAAGGCGGATCAGCGCAAGATACTGAAATTCGGTTTGTATTTGCTCATTGGTCTGTCAGGCATTACAATTTTGACAACGATCTATCTGCTGATGCTTCAAAATCAAAACTTCCTCAACAGTCTCACGGAAATGCGCGGAGGATAATAATGGTAGAAAAGGGACTGGTTGCAAAGGTCATGAACTTCTTTGTCGGCGGTGGACGCCACGAGGATCCTTTGTATGAGGAAACCGCTAAGGATTCTTTTTCTGCTGAGTCTTCCAGTACATTGATTCAATCGCTTGTGGGGACGGTTTCTGCTGTTGGCGATTATCACTTTCCTGCAGACATCATTGGGGGGTGTTGTCCGCGTGTGGTGGGGAGTGAGCAAGAGATCGTCTGGAACGCCGCCGCTGAGGCGGCGGATACCGAGCGGATTCATATTGTTTGGCAAGCCCAAGGCGATAAAATTTGGTATCTGGTCGTGCGCTCCTCGGACATGGGGTCGCATCCCAATACATGGTGTCCTTTTGCTTCTTGCCTTCCGGGGATGAAGGATTCATCGGAACCACCTGTCATTTATACTTATTTCAGTGATGAATCGGCGACCATGATGACGGTTCTAAAGGATGGGTTGCAAATCCATCGTGGGACATCTTCTGTGGTGCGCGCCAAGGCAGAGCGCATGTCGCGTGAGCTTGGCGACGCGCCTGTGATTGAGATGATCCCTGATCGCATCGAAAAGCTCTCGCCGATTCCATGGTTTTCGCTTTCTCTCTTTGAAGAAAGGTCACGGCGCGTTTTGGCGGCTCTGGCTGTTTTTAGCGCGATGATTGTTTTGAGCCTTGCGATCGTTGTTTGGTTTTTTGCAACGATGTCGGCGATGCGTTCCAATACGAACCTTCACGAAATCCAAGAGCGATCAGAGCAAAAATCGGTTCAACTTCTTCATGCCGTTCAAGCGCAACGCGCCAGTCCCATGCGTGAACAGCTGGCCAAATTTGCTGATATTAACGATGGCCTTTTATCGTTAAATGGGTATCTGGATATTTATCTGATCACAGGAAATAAAGTTCTTTGGCGTGCGATTGTTCCTGAAAATGTCACATCAAACCGAATCAATGATCTTGGTGGGCAGACCCTTGAGTCCGGAGGTGAGTTCGGCGTCGTGATCGGCAATTCGCCTGAGTCTCTATCGGCTGGGCAAGTGAAGAAGGGAAGATAGGAAATGAAAACCGAAGGGCTTTCTTTTACGCATATGCTGGCGCCTCGCTTGATCGGTCGAGTTGTGCAGTCTTTTGATAAAGCGACTATTGTTATTGTCGCCTCTTGCTGGGGGGCTGCGCTTTTGGTTATTGTGTTCGCGCTCTACACCCTCAACCTGTCCGTGCAGTCCAAGAAAAGCGTTGTTGAGGCCTCTGCACGAGAACCTTTTCTTCCTAAGATTGTGATCAAGGCCCCAGATGCCTCGGAAATAGGCGTTATTATTGATCGTATGAAAAGTCGGTTTCCTGACATTACGTTTACCTTGGCCAATGACCAGTCCCTAGCCATTTCTGCGGTTGAAGGGGCGAAATTCAGGACGTGGCTTACGGTTTTAAGTTATGTCGATACGATTTCCCCCCAATATCGTTGGCAAATCAAAGATTTCTGTGTGGGGATGAAGTGTCCGGCAGCCACGCCAATGAAAGCGACCCTCGTCGCCCAGAAAATAACGTTTTTGATGCCCGATTCAAAATAATAATGGCTTTATGTCTATGGGTAGAGGCTGGCTTGAAAGCTGTTGCATTTATGGCTGGTTATGACAAACTGGCAACGTCGAATCGTAGCTTTTGCAAGAGTAATCTTTGGTTAACTATCTCGCCGTAGATTGTTCAGGAGCTTAAAAACTTGAAACAGGGGATCCCATGATTGGCATTGTATTGAATAGACCTCACCAACGTATGGGATCGTGTGCCGGCATCGCGATTGGCCCCATCCTGTTTATTATTGCGGTTCTTGGCATTTTGGCGGCGGCCATTGCGGCTGGCAGTGGTTCCTTTACAACGGGAACAACCGGTGAAGGTAACAGAGCTAAAGCGACGGCTATGATCGATATGGGCCAAAACCTGAAAATTGGTTTTGAGCGCATTCTTGGTAACGGGATTGATTTTTCAACCGTTGATTTAGATCCCGTTAATACAACGTTATCTACCCACCTGTTCTCCCCACTTGGTGGCGGTATCACGTCTCCTTCCGTTTCGATGGCGGCGGCTCCGGCAACGGATGTTTGGAATTATCCTTTGATTGCTATTCCTGCCATTGGCACGACGGCTGGAAGCCGCGTCGCTGTTTTACGCGTTGCAGAAGGCGTCTGTGACGAGATCAATTCTAAGGTCAATACGATGGCTACCGGTGCGGCGCATGGCGCGACAGATGACATTGGTGACTTTGGCCTTGGAACCTTGATTGATGGAACCAATTGGCCTGGCATTTTTGATGGTAAAATGATTGGGTGCGTTGAAAACGAAAACTCAACGACGATTGCCGCTGGCTTTTACTTCTATCAAGTCTTGGGCGTCCGCTAATACTTGAACGTAAGGGATAACAAAACGAGGGGCCTTTGGCTCCTCGTTTTTTTGATCCGCCCTGTATTATACCAACAAGCGAATGAAGTGACTCGTAGAGAAAAAATAAACGGGATGCACGCTTTCGCGGGCATGACGGTGT
>JBAZRW010000014.1 GCA_041662785.1 Bdellovibrionales bacterium
GGTGATGCGACCCTTGGTCAAATCATAAGGCGTCATCTCAACATTCACCTTATCGCCCGCAAGGACGCGGATGCGGTTTTTGCGCATCTTGCCAGACGTGTGCGCCAGTACCTCATGCCCATTGTCCAGCTTAACGCGGAACATAGCATTAGGAAGGATTTCGGATACGATCCCTTCGAACTCAAGAAGATCTTCTTTAGCCATAAAATACTCTTTTCATTTTTCCTATTGGAAGCGCGGCGAAAATGGCTCTTTTCTAAGCTTTCGTCAAGTCGCATGACGCGGACAGTGCGTTGTAGGCCACGATTCGCCGAAATCACGCAGTTTTAGACCCCAATCAGCGAGTTTCAGACGCATGCGTCCCTCCCCCGCGAAAAGAAACTGCAAATAAGGCGCTTCATAGCTTATCGTTAACAGATCGAGCATCGCGGCGGGATCATTGGGATTGATGCCCGTAAATTGCACCGCTTCGACACCATCGATATCAAGGGCGCAGTTGATACGCTCAAAGCTGCACGCTTCCTCTTCATTGGCGGGGAGCGGAATGATCGGAGCCCCGTCCTGCACGCCATCCCACTTGAAACGCTGCACGACCATCACAAAATTTTTCTCGACAGGATGATAAACCATATCGCACGTTGGCGCGATCGCGTCTTGAAGCACCGCCGCCATCACCTGAATATCCTCGGCGTCCCGCGCCATAAGTTTAAGGGGCTCGTCGGTCATCCTGCGCCCTCCCTTTAACTCGGCTTCTTCACACGCCGAATATCCGCGCCACAAGCACTAAGTTTCTCTTCAAGACGTTCATAGCCGCGATCAAGATGATAAAGGCGGCTAAGCGTCGTCTCGCCCTCGGCAGCCAAGCCCGCCAGCACCAACGACACCGAGGCGCGAAGATCAGTCGCCATCACGGGCGCTCCCTTCAACTTCTTCACGCCGCGTATCATGGCTGAGGAGCCATGCACCGTGATGTTAGCGCCCATACGCGCCAGTTCCGGCACATGCATAAAGCGGTTCTCAAAAATCGTTTCCGTGATCATCGCCGCGCCGTCAGCCACGGCCATCAGGGCCATCATCTGCGCCTGCAAATCCGTCGGAAAGCCCGGAAAAGGCTCGGTCATCACGTCGACGCCATGCAACAGACCATTCTGACGGCGCACGCGGATGCCGCCCTCTGTTGGCTCGGCCAAAACCCCTGCCTTGGCCAACACGGCAAAGACGGACTTAAGACCATCCATCCTTGCGCCGATTAATTCAAGATCGCCGTTTGTGATCGCGGCGGCCATCGCAAACGTCCCCGCCTCAATGCGGTCGGCAATGACGGTATGGCTTGCGCCATGCAGGCGATCCTTGCCCTGAATGCGAAGGCAGTCCGTTCCGATGCCCTCAATCTCGGCTCCCATTTTCACAAGGCACTGCGCCAAATCGCCGACCTCTGGCTCTCGCGCGGCATTGTTCAAGATCGTCTCGCCCTTCGCGAGCGTCGCGGCCATCAGGATATTTTCCGTGCCCGTCACCGTTACCATCGGGAAGATAATTTCTGCGCCCACAAGACCCTGCGGCGCGGTAGCATGGATATAGCCATCCTCAATCGTGATAACCGCGCCCATTTTCTCTAGCGCTGCTATATGCAAATCAACGGGACGCGTGCCAATCGCGCAGCCTCCCGGCAAAGACACCTTCGCCTCTCGGCAACGCGCCAGCAAAGGCCCCAGCACAAGAATGCTCGCGCGCATTTGGCGCACAAGGTCATAGGGCGCGGTGGTGCTGACAATCATCTTGGCGTGAAGCTCTACCGTGTGGCCAAAGCCGCCCTCGCCCGCCTGTAGCCCGATGCTTGCGCCATGCTGGCCCAAAAGGTTGCCCATCGTCGCAATGTCGGCCAGCTGCGGCACATTGCCAAGCGTGAGAGCCTCATCCGTCAACAAGCAAGCTGTCAGCAAAGGCAGCGTGGCGTTCTTTGCACCGCTGATATGAATTTTTCCGTTCAGCGGCTTGCCACCGCGAATAAGCATTTGGTCCATCTCTCTCCACCAATCCTGTCATGCCCGCGAAGGCGGGCATCCCGTTTTCTTGTTTCTTCCTTCTTAAACCAAACGGGATCCCCGCTTTCGCGGGGATGACGCATATGGTTTGAATTAAGCAACTTTCATAAACCTTGGGCACTTAGTGCCATCCGGCAAATCTACATTCTCAAAGAACATAGTCTTAGGACGAACCCATACTTCATTGTCGCCGTACAAGGCCCGATACACCACCAGCTCATCAAGGGTCTCACTATGCTTGGCAACAAAAAGCACCTCGTACTCTTGCCCTTTGTGGTGCTTGTATCGGCCTAGCATTTCTTTCTCCAAATCTCACCTTTTCGTCAGACTGCGGCGAAAATTGCGGTTTTCTAAGAACCGGAGCGCAGCGTACGTAAAAGTACGTGAGCACCGGAAGCGCAAGAAAACCCAATTTGCAGCCCAGTATGGCGAAAATGGGTTACATTCTCGGCAGCGTCACGCCCTTCTGCCCCATATACTTCCCACCCTTGTCAGCATAGGAAACCTCGCAGTCGCTATCACCCTTAATGAACAGGAACTGGCACAGCCCCTCGTTCGCATAGACGCGGGCGGGCAGCGGTGTGGTGTTCGAAATCTCTAGTGTCACATGACCTTCCCACTCTGGCTCTAGCGGCGTGACATTGACGATCAAACCGCACCGCGCATAGGTGGACTTGCCAAGGCAGATCACCAAAACGTCGCGCGGGATTTTGAAATACTCTACCGTCCGCGCCAGCGCAAAGGAATGAGGCGGCACAACGCACACATCCGTTTGACGCGATACAAAGCTGTTTTCCGAAAAGTTTTTAGGATCAACAATCGCATTATCTATGTTCGTGAAAATCTTGAACTCATCGGCCACGCGGGCATCATAGCCATACGACGACAAACCATAGGAAATCACGCCATCGCGTTTTTGCTTTTCCTCAAACGGCGAGATCATCTGCTTTTCAAGAGCCTGCTTGCGGATCCAGTGGTCGGGCATAACGGACATGGTTCTACTCTTCCTCTTTGGGGGCGGCGGTCTCTTGAAGCTGTGAGGCCCGCGCCTGTTGCTGTTGTTTACGCTTGCGCAAATTCTCGCGCATAATAGCCGCGGCGCGTTCCTCGCGCTGCTGGGCTAAGGGTGATGGTTTGGATAACGTCATAAGGTCGATTCCACGCTTTCAGGACAAACAGATGACCTGAAACTGGCCCAAAATTCAAGACCTCGTTATATTAACTATAGATATCTGTTGCTATCCTTTTTGCGGCATTGTTAGGATACAAGACCACTAATAGGGAGAATTTAAGATGTATCACTCATTTCTGCAGCCAGTTCATTACTTTGATCCAGCCCATCCTTCGTCACAGGCGGACATGGCTTTTCGTGCTCTTTATAGAAAAATTTATGAAACAAAAAAACCTCAGAGGCTGCCCCAGCTTATTTTAGAAACCGTCAACACCCATAAAGACTGGTTAGAGCCAATTTTTTTGGTGACCTTGGTTGATAGCGTTGCCGTAACGCGCGCCCATAAAAAAACGTTCCCAATTGTAGCCAATTCGCTTTTGCGCCTTTTAAATCCAAGAAAGCCCCATATCAAAACATGGTTTCAAGAAGCCGTTCCAGACATGGATCGTTGTTTTCACAGTTTTTATTTTCTTACGGATCATGCAGGTTTTGATCGAGAGTGTTATAATCGCGCCCTTTGCGTAAAAAATAGGATTAAAGTGAGGCTACGTTGGCTGTCACGTGGCCCCAAAGCCCCCGCCCCATAACGGCTTGTTAAGGCTTTTGTTGTACCGCTTAAAGGGACAAAATCCTTTGAAAGCGAAGCCATGCGATTATTGCTGTGGGCGCTATTTACCGCCCTTTCCCCCTTTCTTATTGCCCTGCCCGCCTTGGCGAGCGAGGGGACGATATTGTCCCCGCCCGATAGCGGCATGATCGGTTGGGCGGTTCTTGGCCTTTTCGTTCTGGCCTATGGCTTTGTCCTGCTGGAAGAGAAAATCCACCTACGCAAGTCCAAGCCCGTGACCATCGCGGCGGGGCTTATCTGGATTTTGGTCATGGTCGCCTTTGGCAGCGAGGGACGCAGCGAGGAAGGGGTGACGTTGCTTCGCCGCACCCTCACCGAGTTTGCCGATCTGATGCTATTCCTTCTATCCGCCATGACCTATGTCAACACTATGGAGGAGCGCGGCCTGTTTAACGCCCTACGCGCCAAACTGGTGAGCCAAGGTTTATCCTATCGCGCTTTGTTCTGGGCGTGCGGCGGGCTTGCCTTTTTCCTCTCGCCCATCGCCGATAATCTAACAACCGCGCTGGTGCTGGGCGCAGTCGCAACCGCCGTAGGCGGCACAAATAAAAAGTTCATTACAGCCAGCTTTATCAACATCGTCGTCGCCGCGAACGCAGGCGGCGCGTTCAGCCCCTTTGGCGACATAACCACCCTGATGGTCTGGCAAAAAGGCGTCGTCAGCTTCATGGACTTCTTCGCCCTTTTCATCCCCGCGCTTGTCAGCTGGATCATCCCCGCCTTCGCACTTTCGCTTGCTATTCCGATGGCCGCCCCCTCCCCTACCGAAGAAAAAGCGCGTATCAAAAAAGGCGGTCTTGTCATCGCAGCCCTCTTCCTTCTGACCATCGGAATGACCGTTATTCTGCACCAAACGCTTCATATCCCCCCCTTCCTTGGCATGATGACGGGGCTGGGCTTCCTTAAAATCTATGGCTTTTTTATCCGCCGTTTTGAGCTGAGGGGCAGACCCGATCTATCGCCCGCCGACCAGCAAAAACCTTTCGACATCTTCGTCAACCTTAGCCGCATCGAGTGGGACACGATGATGTTCTTCTATGGTGTTATGCTGTGCGTCGGCGGCCTTGGCGCGATGGGCTACTTAGGCGGTCTTTCGCAGGCCCTTTACGGCAGCATGAGCGAGACGGCAGCCCACACGGCCATCGGTGCGATTTCGGCCCTTATCGACAATATCCCCGTGATGTTCGCCGTCCTTAACATGGGACAAGAACATTCCACAGGCCAATGGCTTCTGGTTACGTTGACAACGGGCATCGGCGGCTCGCTTCTCTCCATTGGCTCAGCGGCGGGCGTAGCACTGATGGGACAAGCGCGAGGCCTCTATACCTTTGGCAGCCATTTGAAATGGAGTTGGGCGATCGCAATCGGTTACTTTGCCGGTATCACCGCGCACCTGCTGATCAATCAGGGAATGTTTTAAAGTACGCGTCTGACTTCCTGCACTTCAGGGATGAAGTGGCGGAGCATTTGCTCGATGCCAACTTTCAGCGTTGCGGTTGCGCTAGGGCAGCCCGCGCAAGCGCCTTTCAGGCGCAGATAGACAACGCCATCCTCGTACCTCTCAAACGCAACGTCGCCGCCGTCCTGCGCAATCGCAGGGCGAATGCGCAAATCAAGAAGCTCGTTAATCTGGCGGACAATGTCACTGTCCTCGGCACTCGCCTGCGTTGGAATCTTAGATGACGCGTCATCAAGCATTACGGGTCGCTCCGCCGTGAAGTGATCCATGATCGCGGCAAGGAGCGCGGGACGCAGGACAGGCCACTCGGCTCCGTCCGCCTTGCGCGTGATGCTGATGAAATCCGTTCCCAGAAAAACGGAAGCCACCCCACCCGTCGCAAACAACGCCTGCGCAAGCGGCGACAGAGCCGCCTTTTCCTCGCAATCGATATCAATGGGATTATGAACCACAAGCCGACTGGGCAAGAATTTCATCGTATCGGGGTTGGGCGTGTCTTCGGTTTGGATAAACATGAAAAGAAAGTCCTTCCCTCAATTAATCGTGGTGGCGCACAGCATCAGCAGCGTGCGCATCGTGAAGCGCGTTCATAAGATAGGAATGGAAGCGATAGGGATCGGCGACGTGATCGATAGGCGAAATGCCGCCGCCCGTCCCCTTGACCATCAACGTGCCAAAGCCCAAAAGACGCCCCCAAATGGACTGCTCAATCGTCGCGCCCTCAACCTTGGTCATCATAAGCTCATAACTCGTCGTTGAGATAAAGCCATGCTTGGCGATCACGCGCTGATCCGTGATCACAAGCTCGGTCGATATCTGCCGGATAAACGAGGCCAAAAGCTCAAAAGCGCCAAGGGCAATAAGAACGGCGGCAATATAGGAAATCGGTTTGGCAACCAACTCCGCCACGGAGTCTCCTAGAATTTGCTTAACGGGCATAGGCGCAAACCGGCCAAACAAGAGCCCCAAAAAGGTAATTGTAATACCCATCCTGTAAATAACCCAGTGCAGTTGCGTCTCATAAAGGATGGACTCGTTCGGTTGCATCGCGCGTTTAACATAGGATCCCATAACGCTTGCTCCTCTTTCAGTTTTCTAAAGCCGCCAGATACTTTTCAACGTCAAGCGCCGCCATGCACCCCATGCCCGCTGCCGTCACGGCCTGCCGATAACGCTTATCCTTCACATCGCCCGCCGCGAAAACGCCCGCCACAGACGTTGCCGTCGAATCCGGCGCGGTCAGAAGATAGCCCTCTTCATCCATCGGCAATTTGCCTTTAAAAATCGCCGTCGCGGGCGCATGGCCAATGGCGATAAAAACACCATCAAGCTCAATCTCTGTTACTGCACCCGTTTTGATGTTGCGAGCAACAAGCCCCGTCACGCCGCGTGAGGGTTGCTCTACGCCTTTTATATCTTCAACAACACTATCCCACAGAACGGTGATCTTAGGATTCTTGGTGATGCGATCATGCAAGATTTTTTCGCCGCGAAAAGCGTCACGACGATGGATCATGGTGACGTGACTGGCGAGGCTAGCCAGATAAAGGGCTTCCTCCATCGCCGTATTGCCGCCGCCAACGACGGCAACCTTCTTGCCGCGATAGAAAAAGCCATCGCAGGTCGCGCAGCCCGACACGCCATAGCCTTGGAAATGCTTTTCGGCCTCAAGGCCAAGCCAACGTGCCTGAGCGCCCGTGGCGATCACGACGGTATCCGCGGTATAAATCGTTCCTGAATCGCCTGTGCAGCGGATCGGCCTTTGATCAAAATCAACGTCCACAATCACGTCCTGCACCAAGGTCGCGCCAACGCGCTTGGCTTGCGCGGCCATGGCTTCCATTAATTGCGGGCCATCAATCGGCTCGGCAAAGCCTGGGTAGTTTTCAACGTCCGTTGTGATGGTGAGCTGCCCGCCCGGCTGCATGCCTTGAACAAGGACGGGCGCAAGGTTGGCCCGCGCCGTATAGATCGCCGCCGTGTAGCCTGCTGGGCCCGCGCCGATGATCAAAACCTTTGTATATTGTGTGGCCATAGAAACCCTTTACCTGCAGAAAAAGAGGGGGAGCCATAAACGCTCCCCTTCCATCATAAATGCCACAATGAGCCTCATGAGGCCACTGAAAAACAAGATTCCACTATTCTTTCGGTTTTAGGCTCTCTAATTGATCCACTTGGCCAAAATTTGGGTGATTTGCTCTTGCCGCAAGGGCTTATTGAGGTAATCATCCATGCCCAAGCGAAGGCATTTTTCACGATCCCCAACCATGGCATCAGCCGTCAGCGCCACAATGGTCGTGTGCTGCCCCGACACATCTTCGTTTTTACGAATAGCCTCGGTGGCCTCAAACCCATCCATTTCCGGCATCTGGCAATCCATAAAAATAATGTCGAATTTTTCTTTCGTGGTCGCCTCAACCCCCTCGCGTCCGTTGACCGCAGCCGTCACGACGCAGCCATGCTTTTCCAGAATCTTGGCAATCAACATCAAGTTGATTTTCATATCCTCAACAACCAGAGCCTTCACGCCCGCAAACATATCGGGTCTAATCCCATGATGGGCGCGCCCCGTTTGAGCCATGCTGGTAATAAGCGCCCGCGTCACAACAGGCATCCGCTCTCCCTCACCCGCCGCCTCAAGTAGAAGCTGCATCATGCCTTTAAGGTGATCGGGATAAAAGGGCTTAAGAAGATAGCCATTGAATCCATATTGAGCAGCAAACTCGGTGTTCACAACCTGCCCATAGGCCGAAATAAGGATAAAGTGAGGCTTCCTTCCCGTAAACTCAGGGCTTTGAGCCCAGCTTGTTAGCTCGCGGGCTTCACTGCTGCGAATCCTATAATCGGACAAAACGAAATGATAGGGATCACCAACGCGCAAGGCCGTTTCTATCGCCTCTTTCGCGTCAACAAGGCTAGAGACAGTATCAACGCGCATGCCCCATTTCTGCGTATACTTTTCAAGAAGGCTGATAACCATGGGGCTTTCATCGGTCAGCAAGACCCGTTTGTCCATCAAATCAGCCTCTGAAACCACGGGAGCCTGCACGGGCGCTTTGGGACAGAGCCCCAACAGGACATCAAAGCTAAAGCGGGAGCCTTTGCCTAGTTGGCTTGTGACCGTCACCGAACCATCCATCAAACTGACCAACCCTTTTGAGATGGCTAGCCCCAACCCACTGCCACCAAACTTGCGCGTTGTGGCTTCTTCGGCCTGCGAGAATTTATCAAAGATATAACTTAGCTTGTCTTCTGATACGCCAATGCCCGTGTCCTCAACCGTAAACTTGGCGCGGTAGCGTTCAGGCGTTTCTTGATGAATATCCAAACGGATGAGAACATACCCAACTTCGGTAAACTTAACGGCATTCCCCACCAAGTTGAGCAGAACCTGCCTTATACGGCCCGGATCGCCACAAAAGTGATGTGTATCTTCATCGGGCAAATCTACTAATAGCTGAACACCCTTTTCCTGAGTCCTGACGGATATCATATCCGTGACATCGCTAATAATTTTGACAATATCAAAATCGATGGACTCCAGCTTGATTTTGCCTGTTTCAATCTTGGAGAAGTCAAGAATATCGTTGATAATCTCAAGCAGATTTTCGCCCGAACGACGAATGGCCTCAACCCAGCCGCGTTGATCATGGGTTAAATCCGTATCCAATAGAAGATCCGACATTCCCAGCACGCCATTCATGGGGGTGCGGATTTCGTGGCTCATATTTGCTAGAAAATCGCTTTTGGCCGCTGTGGCTCGCTCGGCCAGTTCCTTGGCGGCTAGCAACGCTTCTTGCGCCTGCGTTCCTTCAACCAGTTTCTGCATCGCCGTTTTTTCACGCGTCTGATCGGTGGCGATCAAAACAACTTTCGTCAACTCGCCCTCGGTCGAGTAAACAGGACGATAGCCAAGCGTGACATACAGACCTTGGCTATGCAGATACACCTTAGGCGCCAACGCCATCACCTCATCAAAGCTCAATTGGCTTTTTCTGGAAAACATAATGTTCAAAAGCTCAATAAAGACATTTCTGTTTTCGGATGGCAGGCGCAGAATATCGACGATGTTCTTTCCGCTTGGATTTGTCTCCAGCAACGTCATACAGGCCCTAGAGAAAACGCCCGAACAGGTGCCCTTTTCATCAAAGAACAAAAGCCCCTGCCCCAAGCTATCTAGCATGGCGTTGATCGCGATATTCAAATCTTCAAGCCTGTAGTTCGCCTCGTTGAGCTCGCCCGAGCTAAGCTCAAGATTACGCAACGCCATCTTCAGGCGTTCTTCATATTGCTGATAGACGGCTTCGATGCTGTCAAAAAACGGAGGGATACTGCCCAGCAAAGGCCCATAAACGTCGGCCAGAACGGGGCTTTTTTCTTCCATAAGAGCCTTAAGTTCTAAAAATCTTTTTTCGCTATCCTCATAGCCAAGAAACTTCTTGAGTTGTTTAAGAAGTTTGCGAGACCTAAACATCACTCACCTGACTTTTCGGTAATATACGTTATCGTCATCGTCTGGTTGTGCAGCTCTGTTCGGCCCGTTGCCGTGTATGAGCATATCTCGCCATACGAATAATAACCCGCCATCGGCGTCTCCGGCAGGAAGGAGTCCGACACCGCCTCAATCTCATCATCAACATCGATGCCCAGAATGATACGCCGCCCTACGCAGCTGACAACGATGGCGCAGCCATTTTCCTCTGACCCCGCATGAGTACGCAGCGCCTCGGCAGCGGCCTGCGCCGCCCCTTGCACCAACGCGTCCGTGTCGGCATGCATAAGGCAGACTTGGCAGCCTTGAGGCATATCGCCCGCCAGAATTATAGCCTCTTTTTCATGATCAATGTCCAAAGCGCTGCGAATAAGGCCCGACGTCGTGCGGTCGCTGCGCAAAATGGCAAAAGGATAGGCAAGGCCGCTGGCCGGCAGCGCTTTGGCTTTATCGCCTAAATACTGTTTATACAACTGAAGCGCTGGTTTTCCATCCAACTCGTAAAGAATATTGTTGTCGGCCTTTGTCACGCGCCGCGTGGGGCCAAAGGGACGCCAACCGCCTTCAGAGCCGCAACTCACAATAATAGAATCGCCATAAAGACCGACAGCGACAACATGGTCATTCGACAGATCACCATTGCAAAGCGTAAAGGTTTCTTTGAAGTCCAGCCCATCACCGGCAAGGCCGCCCGAGATCAGGACATTGCGCCCCAATATGCTGTTCATGCCATTGATAAGTCCACTTCCGTTGATATTCCGCCCAATACCAAAAACAAGGACGGCTTTGAGGTCGGGCGTTTTAAGCTGGTTGGCGATTGACTCACCCACCATCAAAGAATCTTCTTGTTTCAAGAGGGGCGCGCTCACCGCTTTGACGGACGTGTTGTCAAAATGCATGGCCAACATAGAAAAACTGTCTTTTGAAAAACCCTCTTTCCCTATTTCTCCGGCGGTCGAACAACCCAAAACCGTTTTGTCCCTAAGTATTGTCAGAACATTTTTGACAAACTCTTGATCGCGCCACAAGGAAGGGGCGGCAAAAAGGAGGATCAAAGAAGGATCAATGGCAATAGCCTCTTCCAAGGCTTCGACAATTTTATCTTTCTGTTTTGTGAGGGAAAGGCTTTTCATGATGAAATCCAAAGGGATGGGGGGGCGTAACATGAGACGTTATACAGGAATAAAGAATCAGTGTTACTTTATCGTAAAAATCTGCCCCCTTCTGATCAATCATTTCGACCCCCTTTCTTATAAAAACAAGGGCCTAATACAATGGTGTATTTCTCTAAACCCGCCTCCTTTTTCTCCGTCGAGGGAAAATAGTCCTTTTCTTTGCCACAATTTCAGGTCAATTTGCCCCTCATGAAACATATCCGCCCCTTTCTTTTGGCCTTAAGCCTTCTTCTTTGCCTTGCTCTTCCCGCTTGGGCCGAGCAAACGCCCGCCACCTCAACCGATGCTCCCGTCGCGGCCAAGCTAAGCGCCAAGGAACAGGCCGATGTCAACCGCATTGAGGCTTATCTGAACGACTTGAAAAGCGTTGGTGCGAATTTCCTGCAGGTCAGCGACTCGGGCAACCTACGCCACGGCGCGCTTTCCATTCAACGTCCGGGCAAAATGCGCGTCGTCTATGATGCGCCGGATAAGGACTTTATCGTCGCCGACGGCTCACGACTTAACATCTGGGATGACGAGATGGGGCAGCAAACAACCGTTGGGCTTGATGAAGGAATGGCCTCGTTTATTTTGCGCGAGAATATCAAGCTGTCGGGCGATGTGGTCGTGACGCGCTTCGTCCGCTTTCCGGCCAAGATTGAGGTGAGCCTTGTCTCGGTGAAAGAGCCTCATGAAGGCGAGCTAACGCTCATCTTTGAAGACAATCCACTGAAGCTGCGACAGTGGCGCATTCTGGATCCCCAAGGCCGCACCACAGGCGTGAACCTTGAAAACGCCCGCGAGGGGATTGAGTTTCCGGAAAACACCTTTGTTTTCGTCTCCCCCAAACTTGGCAAAAATAACTACAACAAATAGGTCGAATAGACCCTAGCCCCTAGAGCGCGCCCAAGCGTTCATCCCGCCCGTTATATTCTCGACATTGGTGTAGCCTTGCTGGATCAATAAGGCGGTGGCGTGAGCGCTACGATTGCCAGAGCGGCAGATCAGCACAACAGGCTTGTCGCGAGGAACCTCGGCAAGGTGGGAGGCCAGCGAACCAAGCGGAATAAGTTTCGCGCCATCGATATGGCCTGCCTCAAACTCATAAGATTCACGCACATCAATCAACACGGGCGGCATCGCGCTTTTAAGCCGTTGCGCCAACGTCGTAACGTCAATGGAAGGAAGATCAGAAGAACCCATCGTAATCACCTTGAAACCATAAAAAACCAGCACGAAAAGAAGAGCAAATACGGCAAGACCTACAAGTTTCATTTTCTCTTCCATCCTTGTGCAAAACGAGGGGCATCTTGCCCCCAGAAGATGGTTAAAGCAAGGCGAGACGAAACGATAAGTGCGCAGATACAAAAAAAAGCCCCCAAGGGGGGCTAAAGATCAAAAAACCGCGTAAAGGGCTGGTGGCCAACTTTTCCCCCCTAAGGGGCTATATTTTAATTCACTTGCCCCCCAAAATACATTATGGTGCGGGCACTTTAGAAGGAAAAACCTTTGGCGCGGTGACAGAATGGCTATGTAGCGGATTGCAAATCCGTCAATGCCGGTTCGATTCCGGCCCGTGCCTCCATTAGGTTTTGTTAGCGAGCACAGCGAGCATTACAAAACCTAATGTCCGGCGTAGCTGCGAAGCAGCGAAGACGGGCTGGTGTCGTTGCATTTGATGACTGCCGCGCCGAAGCCCACAGGGCGAGGTTTCTATCCTGCACCCCTACCCTTATCCCCTACAACAACACGGCGTTATTGCCGCCGTCTCTTTCCCCGCGCTCCACGCCTCCCTGCGGCGGCAATATGAAGGCTGGCGGCGACGCGGGGCTCCGCCCCCCACCCCTTCCCTCTAAAAATAAGCCCCTCCGCCTTGAAAGTAAAAAAAGCTGTTGGAAACCAAAGCCCCTTGTGAGAGCCTGTTTATGTAATCAAGCCCATGGTTTGATTCTATTTAAGGGGGAGGTTTTTTATGGCTCTTGTTGACATGGCTGATCGATTTGCGGCAACACGATGCCGTCCCCGTCCCTTGCAGGACCTGTTTAAAAAACACGCCATTGTCCTTGTCGGTGATGATTGCAGCGCTTTTTTTCTAGATAGGCGCGCAAGGGACAGAGCAGCCGATACGGACCCTAACAAAACCTTCCCTTTATGGAAACACAGGAGCCCCTATGAGGCCAAGGTCGGGTATATGGAGTTCATCTATGCCGCCTATGAACAAGGCGTGCAGGACGTGGGGATCGATATCGACTCTACCCTGCAAAAAAGGATCGATGACGCTCAACAAGCCTATCATCAGTTAGGGGAACAGCTAACCTCCGAAGACGTTTTTCATTCTCTTTTGGGTAACCCCTATGCAACGCCCATGGATGTCGTCCTTCAAATGGCCGGTTCGCTGGAGATGGAGATTCATGCGGTGAACAGCGAGACTTCGAAAACGGCCACGTTGTTTCGGGAAGCCAAGGGGATCCTATCCGTTCCCGACACCGCCACAACATTTCAGGAAAAGGTTGAGGCCTATATGAAAACCGGTTTTGGGGCCGATAAGGCAACCCTCAACCGCCTGCTGCGGCGGCAGGCCTCACCATTCGAAGTCGATCTTATGCACGAACAAATGCTTTTGCGTTTGTCGGATACCAGCCATCAAATTGAACGCTCTATTTTTAACGAAGGGGAAACCCTAAAAACGATTCAGGGCGCGATAGGCGATAGGCCTTTTTTAGGCTTTTTCCAAAACGGTCGCCTGTTCCAATCCTCTGCGGATCTGGATGGGCTTTTGCGCACCCACTATGGGGATGAGAACGTCGCGCGACTTTCCATGCTTTCGCTGGAAGATAAAGACTATCCCAAGGCTCCGCAGTATGATTATCAGTATTCGATGAAAGCCTGCACGGTTTCGATGAGACAGGAGCCTGTGCGCGAACGGCATGTGGGCACGACGCAACCAATGCAGAGAAGCGAGCCGCAGATCCCCCGCCCCAAGATTTATGCGCTTCTTCGTTAAAAAGGGCTGTTTTGATTGCTTTTTGCGCTGTTGACGCTTTGTTTTCCTTTTATTCTTGCCTATGGCGGGCTTTCCCGCTATAGAGCGCCCAATAACTCCTTGCCGGATTCCTTGATTGAGAGTCCGGCTTGATCGGTGCAGCTGACGATTTTGAGATGGTCTCAAGCCAGCGGCCGGTCGCCTAGACCCGAAGGGAGTGTGGATCTATGCCATACTACGAGTCCGTCTTTGTCGCACGTCAGGATATTCCTGCGACGCAAGTTGAGGCCTTGACAACCTTATTCACCGACATCGTCACCGCCGCAGGTGGCAGCGTCAAAAAGACCGAACAATGGGGTCTTCGCACGCTGGCGTACCGCATTCGCAAAAACAAAAAAGGCCATTATGTGCTGTTCAACCTTGATGCGCCCTCTGCGGCCGTCAATGAGATGGAACGCAACATGCGCCTGAACGAGGACATTCTTCGCTTCATGACCGTTAAGGTCGATGAACTTGAAGAAGGCCCCTCGGTCATGATGCGCCGCGACGAACGCGACAGCAACGAACGTGGTGATCGCGGAGATCGCGGAGATCGTGGAGATCGCGGCGACCGTGGCGACAGAGCCCCTCGTGCGCCTCGCGCCCCTCGCGAAGCCGTTATCGAAGAATAATTTCAGGAATTAAAGGAGATCATCATGAGCATTAACGAAACAAGCACAGGCGGAGCAGGCGGCAAGCGTCGTAGCAGCGGCTCAAGCAGCAGCGGCGGCATGAGCGGCGGTATGGGCGGAGGCCATTTCTTTGGTCGTCGCAAGACCTGCCCCTTTGGCGGCGAGGCAGCCCCCAAGATCGATTATAAAGACGTCCGTCTTTTGGGACGCTTTGTTTCCGAACGCGGCAAGATCGTGCCCTCACGCATCACCGCCGTATCCAACAAAAAACAACGCGAACTGAAGCAAGCGATCAAACTCGCGCGCTTTCTGGCCCTGTTGCCTTATGTCAATGACCGCGCCGGCGCGTAAAATCTCGCCAGTGCCCTAGGAGGAAAACATGATTGAAGTTATTTTGTTAGAACGCATCGAGCGTTTGGGAACAATGGGTCAAACGGTCAAGGTTCGCCCGGGCTTTGCCCGCAACTACCTTTTGCCGCAGAAAAAAGCCCTGCGCGCTACCAAAGCCAACCTTGAGCAATTCGAAAAGCAACGCGCCGAACTTGAAGCCAAGAACGCCGCGCAGCGCGCCGAAGCCGAAAAGCTTGCCACCACGATGGGCGACCTAAAGGTCGTTCTCATCCGTCAGGCTAGCGAAATGGGCATGCTCTATGGCTCTGTCTCCGCGCGTGACATCGCCGACGCCGCCAAGGCCGCTGGCAAGACCATCGATCGCTTGATGGTTCAGATCGACACCCCCATCAAGGCTCTCGGCCTCTTCCCCATCAAGGTGAAGTTGCATCCCGAAGTCATGATCAAAGTCACGGTCAACGTCGCTCGCTCGGTTGAGGAAGCTGTCGTCCAAGCCGAAAAAGGCATGGCACTGATCAAGGCCGCAGCCAAGGAAGCCGCCGAAGAAGCTGAACGCGCCGTGATCGAGGCCATCGGTACAACCGATGTTCTTCCTGTTCCAGAAGTTGCGGAAGGCGAAGAAGCCCCCAAGGCCAAGAAGCCCCGCGCGAAGAAAGCCAAAGCCGAAGGCGAAGAAGCGGCGGAGTAAGCCCCTTTCGTTTCCTTCTGATACGCTAAAAAAAAACGCCGCTCTCCCACAAAGGAGGCGGCGTTTTTCTATTAGACCTCTTGTATAGCTGATCCAATATAAAAGGATGAGGCACACGCGCCTAAAATGAACCGTCATACCAAAAAGCGAATGAAGTGACTCGTAGAGAAAAAACAAACGTCATGCCCGCTTTCGCGGGCATGACGGAGTTTTTTGTGGCGATACTCCCCTTTAGCGTCATCCCCGCGAAAGCGGGGATCCCGTTTTTCTTGTTGTTTTTGCGTGTCAGTTCATAGGCAGATTGGCATCATTCCGGAGAAACTTTCTCTTCGGCTTCGCAGAAGACGAAAGAAAGTTTAGTCCGGAATCCGATTTTCTTTTTAAAACCAAATCGGATTCCGGATAGTTTTTTGTCGCTAAAGCGCCGCAAAACTTCCGGAATGACAAGGCAGATTAAGCAAGATATCCATTAAACACGCTAAACGACATACAACAAGATGCCTTAAGACTATATCAACATTTAGTGTCAAAAATAATGCGTATCAGCCCACAAGAAAGAGAACACCCATGACTACTCAAGAAGAAATTCAGACCGCTATTCAGGCGCATGCTATGTGGAAAATCAACATTCTCAAAATCATTGAATCGGGATCAAGTTCTTTGACCCCAGAGCAAGTACGCGATGATCATCAGTGCGCCTTTGGCCAATGGCTTTACGGCCATGAAGCGCCCCCTGAAATTACAGACGGCGCAAGATGTCAACGCTGTTTTGACCTTCACGCTCGCTTCCATATCCTGACCAGCGAGATTATGGAAATGGCTCTTCAAGGAAAAAGGAAAGAAGCCATCGACGCAATGACAGAGCCAAGCCCCTATTGCACGCTTTCAGACGCCCTGATTGACCATCTGAAACATTGCGCTGTTACCGTCGAAAAAAAGAACACAGGCAAAGCATAAGGCTAACGCTTGCCGCGAAGACCCGCCCAGTAGTCTAAGCGTTTCGCAATCTCGCGCTCAAAGCCGCGAGGGGCGGGCTTGTAATAAGCCTCGCGCCGCATGCCGTCGGGAAAATAATTCTGACCAGAAAAGCCATCGGGCGTATCTGGATCATAGGCATACCCCTCGCCATAGCCCTGCTCTTTCATCATCGAGGTTGGCGCGTTCAGGATATGCTTGGGCGGCATCAACGAGCCATGCTGTGCCGCTGAACGAACAGAGGCGTTATACGCTGCATAGCTTGCGTTTGATTTCGGCGCGGTCGCCAAATAGATAACCGCCTGTGCCAGCGCAAGGTCGCCTTCGGGGGAACCAAGCCTTTCATACGCCTGCCACGCCGTCAGCGTGATCGTGAGCGCTTGCGGATCGGCCATGCCGACATCCTCGGACGCAAAGCGCAGCATGCGCCGCGCGATATAGCGGGGATGCTCGCCCCCCGCCAGCATTCGCGCCAGCCAATAGAGGGCCGCATCGCAGTCCGAGCCTCGCATGGATTTATGCAAAGCGCTGATCAGATTATAGTGACTATCCTGCGCCTTGTCGTACAAGGGCGGGCGTTTTTGCACGAACGCAGCCAGCGCGGCAGAATCAAGCGGCGAGGCAGGTGGGCTTCGCAAGAGATCATCAACCAACGTAAGCAGATACCGCCCATCCCCATCGGCCATCGCGATAAGCGCCTCATAGGCATCGCTAGTGAGGGACAAAGCGTGTTTTTCCGTCTGCTCGGCGCGAGTGATAAGATGGCGCATCGCCACATTATCAAGGCGCTTGAGGACAAAAACCTGACAGCGCGACAACAATGCGCCGTTCAGCTCAAACGAAGGATTCTCCGTCGTCGCGCCGACAAGCGTCACCGTCCCGTCCTCAACATACGGCAGCAAGACATCCTGCTGGGCGCGGGTGAAGCGATGAATCTCGTCCACAAAAAGGAGAGTCCCCTGCCCCGTTTCATGCCGCAAGGCAGCGGCCTCAAAAACCTTGCGCAGATCCGCCACGCCAGAGGACACAGCGGATACGGGCTCAAAAAACAAATGGACAGCCTGCGCCAAAAGCCGCGCGATGGTCGTCTTGCCACACCCCGGAGGCCCCCACAATATCAACGAGGCCAGCCGCCCTGCCGCCACCATGCGCCCCAACGGGGAGCCTTCGGCCAGCAAGTGGCCCTGCCCCACAACATCGTCCAGCGCCGCAGGGCGCAGACGATCCGGCAAAGGCCGATCCTGTTGATTGGAAAAGAGAGTGGCGTTCTTCATACCCTCTTTGTACCGCGTTTGTTCTTATCCCACAACCGTTATAAGCGGCAGTCCCTTTCCGTAACGTCCTTGCTTGTTTTTAGCCCGCAATTTACTATCGCGTGGCGAATCCCTTCTTAAAAGGAACATAAGGTTTATGACGCAACACCGTATCATGCTTTTGGGCGCAGCCGGTCTCGTCGGTCAGGCGATCCAGCACCTCGCGGCGCAGGACGGAGCCTTCCCCGATTGGAAGCTAGGGCTTTTTTCCCGCGCCGAGTGCGACATCACCAATCCCGCCGCTTTGCGCAGCGCTATGCAGGATTTCAAGCCTGACCTTGTCATCAACGCCGCCTGCCTTGCCCGCATCGATGGCGCGGAAGAAGATCACGAAACCGCCGACGCGGTTAATTTTCGTGCCGTGGCGCAAATGGCCGCGCAGTGTTCGGCTCTTGACGTTCCTTTGATCCATCTTTCGACCGACTATGTTTTTGATGGTCGCCAAAACGCGCCCTACATGCCAGATGATCAAATGAACCCCGTCAGCCATTACGGCCAAAGTCGCATGATGGGCGAAGAGGCCATCCGTCACGAGACTCCCTTTCATGTCATTTTGCGCGTGTCCTCGGTCTTTGGCCCCTTCCGCCGCAATCTGCTCACCAGCACGCTCAAAGCCATCGAAGAGAAAGATGAGCTGCGCGTCGTGAACGATATTATCGCGGGTCCGACCTCGGCTCTTGACGTGGCCAAGGCCGTGATCGTTATCGGAACCGAAATCCTTGCGGGTAAAACGGATGGGTTTGGAACCTTTCACCTATGCGGAACGCCTGCTTGCTCGCGCTACACTTTTACCGAGGCCGTCCTTAAGGCCTATGCGCCACATACGAAAAAACACCCGCGCCTTACGCCGATTGTCAGCAACGACTTGCCACACCTTAAACTGCGCCCGCGTTACTCGGCGCTGGAGTGCAGCAAGATCAAAAACGTATATGGGATTGAGCAAAAGACATGGCAGGACGGGATCGATGCCTCCCTCGCCATCCTGAGCAACGCAGGCCGTATGCCGAGGTAGATGGAGAAGAAAACGATAGCACCAGAAATGCACCCTGCCGCGCCTCCGCTTGAAGAGCCGTTTTCCCTTGCGGCTGTCGATGGCAAAAAAATCTATGGTTTGTTGAACCGCAGCAGAACGCCAAGCAAAAAAGTGATTGTTTTGGCCCACGGTTTTACGGGGCATCCAAGAGAATACCTCCACGTCATAGCCCGCAATTTTTTTGCCGCTAAAGGCTATGATGTCGTGCGGTTTTCCTTTTATTCGCAAGAATCCGATGCGCGGAAGCTGGTGGAATGCACAATCCAAACACATGCGGATGATCTAGCTTTCATTTGCGATCATTTCCGCCCGCTTTACGATAAGCTCTATGTCGCGGGTCATTCCTATGGCGGGAAGGCAATGATCCATGCCAACACACAGGCTGCGGCATTAGGGTTTTGGGACTCTTCTTTTCTGACCTATGAAACTTTTTGGAAAGCAAACGCCACGAAGCTGGAAGGTACGCCCTATTATACCGCTGGATGGGGCTGCGATAATTTGATCAATCCCGCCATGATCGAGATGGATAAGAACACGTCTGAATCCGATCTCATTGCTCTTGCTCAAAAAATCACAACACCGTCTTTGGTGATAACTGCGGAAAATGAGGGTGAACCCACCACGCGCACAATCTTATACGATGCGCTAATCTGCCCCAAAAGCTATGTCGAGATCAAAGGCGCGGATCACTGCTTTACCAACGGCGATACGGTTTATGATATGTTAGAGAGAACATTAGAATGGTTTAACCAACACTGACATTCACTTTTTTGGAAGAATCTATGTCCCCTTTCACCCCCATTATCCTCACCGCTTTTCTCGTCAGCGCATTGCTCACGCGGTGGCTTAAGGGTCGCCTGATTGCCAAGGCGATGATGGATGTTCCGAACGAGCGCAGCATGCACACCACGCCCGTACCTCGCGGTGGCGGCCTCGCCATGATGGCGGTGATTGTGGTGGGAATGGTTGCGACCGTTTTGTGGCCGTTCGTTATAGCCATAACAAACGGGATCCCCTCCTCCGTCATGCCAGCGAAGGCTGGCATCCCCTTTCTTTTCCTCATCGCCAGCGTTTTGCTTTTGATGGGCATTTCATGGCTGGATGATCGCAAAAGCCTACGCGCCAGCCTACGCCTTTCCGTCCACCTCCTTGCCGCCTTAATCGGAAGCTTTGCACTGGGCGACCACGCAACGCTGTTTGGCGCGGCGCTGCCCTTCTGGCTGGATCGCGCCGTGATGGTTCTTGGCTGGGCATGGTTTATGAACCTGTACAATTTTATGGACGGGATTGATGGCCTGACGGCTACGCAAACCATCGCTGTCGTAACGGGCGTTGCATCCTTTATCGGCGCGATAGCCTCGCTTGACCCGCAAGTCCTCCTCACGGGCGACATGGCGCTATGCTCCCTTATCATCGGGGCAAGCGCGGGATTCTTGGTCTACAACTGGCATCCGGCCAAGCTGTTTATGGGCGATGTCGGCAGCGTGCCGCTTGGCTTTTTGGTGGCGTATCTGCTGATCAAAATGGTCACGCTAGGCCTAATGCTCCCCGCGCTTCTCCTGCCGCTTTATTATCTGGCCGACAGCGGGATCACGATCACGCGCCGCGCCCTGCGGGGCGAGAAGTTCTGGCAAGCGCACCGCCAGCACTTCTATCAACGCGCCGCGCTGGGCGAGGGAAGCCCCAAGCCTGTCGTTTATAAGATCATCGCCGCCAACGTCGCCCTGTTCGGCGCGGCGCTTTTGTCCATGGCAACCCCTTGGCTTGGCCTAAGCGTTGGTGTATTGATCATCGTCGTCCTTTTGGCTTCCCTGTCCAAAAGCGCCCAGAAAGTTCGCAAACCATGAAAATCATTCCCGCCCTTCACCTCCCCCGCTTAAGCCGCCGAGGCCTTGCCTTTCTTCACGATGTCGTGATCGCGGCGCTGGCCTATATCGTCGCGCTGTATTTCCGACTAGGCGATGGGATCTTGCAGCTTCCGCCCCAGCAAATTCTGGCCGGAACAGCGCTCTTCACCGTAACCTGCTCCATTGTTTTCTGGTTCGGCGGCCTTTATCGCGGGATTTGGGCGTTTGCCTCGTTGCGCGATTTAAGCCAAATTCTGCGCACCGCGACCATCGCCGTCGTGGCCTATACCATCGTCGCCTTTCTGGTCATGCGCCTTGACGGCGTGCCGCGCACGCTGCCCTTTATCGTCTGGTTTATCGTGATGGCGGGACTAAGCGGCCCCCGTATGCTGCTGCGCGTGATGCGCGAAAGGCGGCTGAGCGCCCTGTGGGAGAAGTCGGGCGGCGGGCGCGTCAATGTCCTTTTGATCGGCGCAGGCGATGAGGCCGATTTGTTTATCCGCGCCGTCGGCAGCAACCCGCAAGCGCCCTTTCGCATTGTCGGCATCGTCGGCGAAAACGCCAAGCGCGTAGGCCGTCACGTCCACGGCATTCCCGTCATGGGCACGGTTGAGAATCTGCCGCACATTATGGAGCTGTTGCGCGATAAGGATCGCGCGCCCAGCCGCGTCGTGATCACACGCGCCACCACGCGCATGAACGCGCCAATGATGGCGGGTTTGTTGGATCAATGCGCGGCGCTGGGGCTTAAGCTCTCGCGCCTTCCGGCCTTGACCGAGCTTAGCAACGATCTTCAAGCCAAGCAGACGATGCGCGATCAGCCTATCGCTTTGGAAGATTTACTGGGACGTCCCGAAACGATCCTCAACCGCGATGCCATCGGCGCTTTGGTGACGGGCAAGCGCGTTTTGGTGACGGGCGCGGGCGGCACGATTGGCTCTGAGCTTGTACGGCAGATTGTCGCCCTAGCCCCCTCGCACCTTGTGATGTTGGATGCCAGCGAGTTCAACCTGTATAAGATTGAGATGGAGATCAGCGAAGCGTATCTCCTGCAAGGCAAACGCGCCTATATCGCCGATGTGCGCGATGCGGCGCGGCTGTCGCAAATCTTCCGCGACGAAAAGCCCGACCTTGTTTTCCATGCCGCCGCGATCAAGCATGTCCCGATTGCCGAGTTTAACGCCCGTGAGGCGCTTCTCACCAACGTCATCGGCACGCGCCTTGTGGCTGACTGCGCCGCAAAGGCAAATGTCACGGCGATGGTCATGATCTCAACCGACAAAGCCGTTCATCCCACCAACGTCATGGGCGCAACCAAACGCCTTGCCGAGATGTATATTCAGGCGCTGGATTTGCTCTCGCCTTCCTCACGCTTTGTTACGGTGCGCTTTGGCAATGTGCTGGGCTCAACCGGCTCGGTCGTCCCGCGCTTCCAAGAACAAATCGCCAAGGGCGGCCCGCTGACCGTCACGCATCCCGACATCACACGCTATTTCATGACGGTGCGCGAAGCCGTGGAGCTTGTCCTGCAAGCCTCGGCGCTGGGCGTGCAACCGGGTGATCAACGCGGCAAGGTGATGGTTTTGGATATGGGCCAGCCCGTCAAAATCGCCGACCTTGCGCGGCAGATGATCCGCCTTGCGGGGCTGAAGCCCGATGAGGACATCAAGATCACCTACACGGGGCTTCGTCCGGGTGAGAAAATGTTCGAAGAGCTTTTTGCACCCACCGAGGAGTTGATCCCCTCAGCCGCCGATGGCGTGCGTCTTGCCAAGTCGCCAACGGTTGAGCTGCCGCAGCTGCAGCAAACGCTGGCCAACTTCGCCACGCTGTTGCAAGCAGGCATGACCGAGACCGCGGCCATCGCCCGCCTTGAGGAGTTGGTTCCAGAGTTTAAAAGAGGTTAGAGGTTGGGGGTTAGGGTTCGCACCCGTTTCGTCATCCCGCACCCCTCTACGCCCCTTGGGCTTCGCTTCGTGCGGGATGACGAGGAAGGCGAAGGCGGAACAACGGAAGTGAAAACGCCTTTTTCATGCCTATTTTTTAAGCAGTTTTAAAAGGCCCCTCACGGCGCGTAGAACGATCCCACAATAGGGGGTAATTTCACAGGCTAGGGTGGTGGCGGAAGGGTCGTTTTAGACCATCAGGCACTCATTAGAATGCAAAATAGAGGCACCCTAAGAGCCAGCCAGCCCTGACTTGTGCCATGCGAGGGCGGATTCGACGATTTCGTCCAGATTATAGCGCGGGCTCCACCCCAGCTTTTCACGGGCACGGGCAGCGTTCGCAACCAACATCGGCGGGTCGCCTGCACGGCGCGGATGGCGGCTTTGCGGCACGGGATGGCCAAGGGCTTTTTCGGCCGCCTGCACCACTTCCAAAACGGTTGAGCCTGTGCCCGTCCCCAGATTGCAAGCATCCGTAGAGCCGCCCGCCGCCAAATAGTCAAGCGCGGCCAAATGCGCCGCCGCCAGATCCAGCACATGAATATAATCGCGCAGCGCTGTGCCATCACGCGTAGGATAGTCCGAGCCGAACAGCTTGACCTCATCCTTCACGCCAAGACCCGCCAGCAGCACGTTGGGGATCAAGTGCGTTTCGGGATCGTGCGCCTCACCAATGCCTTCCTGCAGCGGCGCAGCGCCAGCCGCGTTGAAATAGCGCAAGGCAAGCGAGCGCATCCCCTGCCCTTCCAAGGAACGCAAATGTTTCTCGGCCAGCAGCTTGGCCTCGCCATAGGGATTGATGGGGTTTTGCGGGTGATCCTCGGCAATCGGCGCGTCACTGACGGGCGTGCCGTATACGGCCGCCGTCGAAGAAAATACCACGCGCTTCACGCCGCCCGCGCACAGCGCATCGAACAGCCTTTGCGCTTTGTGATAATTATTCTCGATATATTTTTCGGGGTTCGCGACAGACTCGCCCACTTCGATAAAAGCCGCAAAATGAATCACGGCCTCTGGCTTATACTCGGCGCACACCTGCGCCACCAAAGCCGCATCGCCAATATCGCCTTTTACAAGAGGGCCATACTTGACCGCCCACGCGTGACCATTAACCATACTGTCCAAAACAATCGGCTCATGCCCCGCCTTTTTCAAGGCAAAAGCCGTATGAGAGCCGATATAGCCCGCGCCGCCCGTGACCAAGACCTTCATGGTATCCCGCCTGTCGTTGCATTTATCCACACCTTTTTGGCACAAATAATTTATGAAAGCATTAATGATGCTTTTCATTCCGGTGACGGTAGGGTTTATACTGAGTCGAGAAGTTTAAAGAACGGTTTATTTTTAGGTCAGGTTCAGTCATGGCGCCTCCGGTTGTTTCTATGCCCTTTCTTCGTGATTTACCGACGAATCCTTTGGGACGATTGACCCCTTCCACAATGATACAAAGTCTTGGCCCTAGGGCTAGCCAATGGCAGTTAGAAAAAAGACCTTTTATTGCTGTCTATAGCGGCTCTCGCGAAGGCAAATCACCTGACCACATGGTGGTCGCCCATGAGTTGGGACAGTCGATTGAAGACGCTGGAGGCGTGGCCGTTACGGGAGGAACCTCCCCCGGCCTTATGGGGGCCGTTCTGGAAAACTGTTCCCGTCAGGTTTGTTTTATTCCCGAACTTTTTGCCTCAAAGACAGGCGCGGGCGTTGCTATCGAAGACATTCACGCCCATGCGGTCAATCATGTCGTCCCCGATTTTTGGGAACGCAAGACGGCCATGACCTTGATCGCCGATGCTGGTTTTGTTGTTCTTCCCGGAGGCTATGGCTCTTTGGATGAAGCGTTTGAATCGTTGATCTTTGCGGCGAGCACCAATAGGCACATCACTTTTGTTAATCAGGGCGGTTATTGGGATAATACGCTGTCCTTGTTTTCCTCCTTCGCGGCCCAAGGCTTAATGCCCCCCGAATACCTTAACTGTTTTTCCAGTGCCCCCAACGCCCAAACGGCTATTGAAGGGATCGTTCAACGCCGCCGCACACAGGGACAGATAGTGATGGAGCCACAGAAGAAAGCCATCGCGACAACAAGTTTGCGCAGCTATCTCTCTTTGACCCCCCAAGCTCTCCCCAACGCGATTTTCTCGTTTATCGGAAAAGCGCCGCGCATCGGCGTCATTGCCTCTGGCAACATTGGCAAGGAGGAAGCGAATTTCAATCTAACCAACAGAACCTATCGCGCCCGCTTTGTTGATAATACGACCATGATTGCCCGCCAGTTTGTTAAGGCTGGCGCAGCATTGGTTCTTATGGGGGCTCGTCGTGGCCTTCGCGCCAGAATGGCACAGGCCGTCTTAGAGGCTGGCGGCAAAGTTATTTGGCTTCAAAGAAACCCCACACGCCGGCCCCTGAACATCCGACAACTCAGCAACCAGGAAATGCAAATTGATGTGCCGCGCTATTTTGAAAGAGCGCGTCTCTTCGCGACCATCGCTCAAGGCCAATGTGTCATCGCAGGCGGCATTCATACGGCCAACGAAGCCCTTTCGCATGTCACGCGCAATCAAACGGGTCATGGCGATTATTGTGATGTCGTTCCGCATTGCCGCGATGTGGATCGCCCCCGTATGGTCGCCCATGCCTATGACCCGCCCCTTAATGATAATGGGCTGCGCTTATGGGAACCCTTGGCAAAGCAAGCTTGTCACTGCGCCAATGAAGGGTTTCTCGATAAGAAAGATTTAGGCCTGTTGCTTTTCCACAGGCGGGCCGAATCGATTGTCGGAAAAGTTATGGACGGCCTTGGAAATCAACCTGATTTTCTGGCCGAGCTTTCCAAAATGGGCAAGAGGAAGGCTTTTTCACCACCCCCTTTCTTTCGCGCCAGCAAATTTACGGCAGGGTGAAACAAAACAAACGCTAAATCGACCTTGCAAAAACGAACAACAAGTCTATACCAATTTCTTTAGAGAGAAAGTTATATCAGGCTTAAAATGTCAACAAACATTGCCCCTATATTGCCCCACTCACATCCGGCTCACGCAACAGCCGCCCCCCCCGATTCCCACCCCTATCCTTCATATCGGCGTTTCATTAGATTCCGTCTTCGACTTTTCCGAAGAGAAGCGCCTTTTAAAAGAGCAAGGAAACGAAGCCTATAAAAAGTATGTGCGCTCCCACCTTTTTGAGCCGCTTGAGCCGGCCAAAGCGTTTCCCTTTGTCGCCAAAATGCTTTCCTTTAACGACTCGCAAAACACGCTTGTCCAAGTCACCCTTATTGCCAACTGCACACCAGAAACAATCCTCCGCGCCAAGCATTCGATGCATTGCCACAAATTGATCGATCCCTTGCGCCCCGAACATTGCAGCGGCCTTACAGCCCAATTCGGCGGCAATGCCCTCAATAAAGTTCTTTCCAGAAACTCGGTTGATTTGTTTCTCTCACCCAATCCCAACGATGTTGAAACCCTTTTGAGCCTTGGCTATTGCGCGGGCCATGTCGAAGCAGGACGGGCGCGAGACGAACAATTCGAAAACTACAAAGCTGCCGTTATTGCCTTTGATTTTGATCGCGTTATCGGGGTCGCTTGCGGACAGGACGGAACGAAAGATCAATTTATCGACAATGATAACTATACCACCGTACAGGGGCTGGAAGCCGCATGGCAGCGCGAGCATGAATGCCGAAAAACTCCGGCCCATAAAGGCCCCCTGTCGCCTTTCTTTGAAAAACTTTTCGCGCTGCGCGATCTGGTCAATGCATGTCCCGATAAATACAATTTAAGCATTCCCATTGTTACGGCGCGCACAGGCCAATCCCTTGGTCGTGTTGAAACGACCCTTAAGGCGTGGGGCATTGAACCGGATGGTATTCTGTCAACAGGATGGGATCGCAAAGGCGAAGTTCTAAAAGACATCCACGCGACGGCTCACTTCGATGACAGCCTCAAACACATCCAAGAGGCCTATGAAAAAAGCCCTCAAACAACGCCCTTCCATGTACCTTGGGTTGACACGCACCTCGATCAGATAAAAAAACGTTGTCACTGTCCCAACGCGCCGATGCATCAATTACGTCCCGCGCCTGCCTACGCCCCATAACGCCCTTGCCCGCCTTCTCCTTAAAATCTATAAGGAAAGGCAATGATCATCGTTTGCAAAAGCTGCCACGCCTCGTTTTTGGTTCCCTCCTCCCTGTTTCGTGGCGGCGCACACCTTGTTCGCTGTGGAAAATGCGGACAGGTTTGGCGGGAGTTCCAATCCGCTAAGGCAGCGGCCCAACACGCTGCCCCCCCCTTCTCGCCCCCTGCTCCGCCATCCTCTATGGCCAAGGAACCCGTTTTAAGCGCGGACGCCGCCATTGTTGAGACATCCGAAACAAAAAGACTGAGCTTTACGGATGTTAAAGCCATGGCTTCTCGTTTTCTTAAAACGGCCCTTTTCGTTCTCGGCGGCCTTCTTGTCCTGTCGACTTTTCTCTTCCTTTCTGGCCATCAGTATATTGCCAAAACATGGCCCCTTACCCAAACAGCCTATCATGCCATCGGCCTTTCCTCTTCCCCTGCCCAAAACGAACGCCTTGTTTTGCAGAACATCAGCTCAGAAAGACGTTACGAAGACGGCGCTATGCAATTGATTGTCCAAGGGGAAATAAAAAATGTTTCCAAAAAACCACAGGGCCTTCCCGATTTGAACGTGGATGCCATGGGCCCTGATGAAAGGATCATCCAAAGCTGGCGTATTAAGCCATCACCCGCTACATTAGAGGTAGACTCAGTTCTTCCTTTTACCTCAGCGATTCTCTCGCCTGAGGGAACGGTCGTCGAAGTTAATCTTAGCTTTGTTGAAACGCCTCATGACCAACCCTGAACCCACAGCGCCCGCCGCCCTTTCGATCCTCGTCGCCGAGGATAATCCGGCTGTGCGCGAGTTTGTCGTGCGCGCGCTGCAAACCACTGGCGCAGCGCTTAAAGCCGTACCGGATGGGCAGGCCGCCTTGGATGCTTTGGCCGCCGAGAAGTTCGACGTCCTAATTACCGATATTGTCATGCCCAACGTGGACGGTATTGCCCTCGCCCTTAAGGCCGTGCGGCAGTATCCGGATTTACGCATCATCATGATTTCCGGCTACGCGCAGGAACGCATGCGGGCGCACAATCTGGACGCCCTTGTCCACCGCATTATTGCCAAGCCTTTTTCTCTTGAAGAAATATGCGAGGCCGTGCAAAACGTCATGCCTCTTTCCGCTTAGTGTTTTAAAAGGGGAAAGCGGAGGGATAAAACAATAAACGGGATCCCCGCTTTCGCGGGGATGACGATAAGAGGAGAAAAATAAAAAGAATGCCGTCATTCCCGCGAAAGCGGGAATCCCGTTTTTTTATGCAGGTTCTTTTGCACCTCTTTCACAGGATCTATCCAAGGTATCGACAAACCCTAAGGAGTTTTTTATGAAGCAACGTATTCGCAAAGCCGTTTTTCCTGTCGCGGGCCTCGGCACGCGCTTTCTTCCCGCCACCAAGGCGATGCCCAAGGAAATGCTGACGCTCGTGGATCGCCCGCTGATCCAACACGCCGTAGACGAAGCCCGCGCCGCAGGGATTGAGCAATTCATCTTTGTGACCTCACGCGGCAAGGGTGCGCTGGAGGACCATTTCGACAGCAACAACGACCTAAAGCGCACGCTAGAGGCCCGCGACAAGCAACGCGAGTTGGCTCTTTTGCAAACAACCGAGATTCCCTCTGGCGACCTTCTCTTTGCGCGGCAACGCGAACCGTTGGGTCTTGGCCATGCTGTTTGGTGCGCGCGTCATCTGGTCGGGCGCGAGCCTTTTGCGGTTATGTTGCCCGATGATGTCGTACTGGCCAAAACGCCTTGCCTGAAGCAAATGATCGAAACCTATGACGAGATCGGCGGCAACATCGTGGCCGTCGTGGACGTGCCCCGCGAGCACACCAACCGCTATGGCATTCTGGATGTCGAAGGCGATGATGGCAAACTGGCGAAGATCAAAGGCCTTGTCGAGAAACCCTCGCCAGAGCTTGCGCCCTCGACCCTCTCGATCATTGGCCGCTATATCCTGCAGCCTGAAATTTTTGACGAGTTGGAATCGCGGCGCATCGGCACAGGCGGCGAAATCCAGCTGACCGACAGCATGGCCCGTTTGATCGGACGGCAGCCCTTCCACGGCATGCGGTATGAGGGCACGCGCTATGACTGTGGCGACAAGATCGGCTTTCTCGAGGCCAATGTCGCCTTTTCCCTAGCCGATCCCGACATCAACGGCAAAGTCCATGAGGCGTTGGCTAAATACTTTGCCTGATCGCCGCTGTCTTTTTTTTCAGCGCGTTAGATCCTCTCTATGGTTAATACCCCTTCTTGTAATAGAAGGGGCTTTTCGCTAAGATAGGACGTGCTTTTGGCGCAAAAATGGACTTTAGCAGGGCCTTGTGGAAAAACCCTATGTCAGACCTTGAAAACATAAAGCCGTCTTATGACGAGTGGATGTATTGGGCGCAGGTCATTATTGATCGCCTGACGACGGTTGCGCATGTCTATGCCAAACCGCCTCATTCCGAAATTTTCTTTGTTGAGAAAGAACGCCAAAGCAGACTGGCCAGCACCACGGACATTATGCGCCGCTTGCACGATCTGACGGATGAGCATGACTTTTCCATTCCCAAAGATGAACCCGAAGAGCGCGATTACGAAGAAAAGCTTATCGCTATGATCACGCCGCTTTTTTATGAGGTCATGACCCGTTTGCCCGAATGGTCCGAGGACATGCAAAAGCTTTTAAACTCGCCATGGGCTCGCGATTGCGCCGGACGGCTTGCCTTGATCCTTTTTTGCGGCCCCGATGGACGCCATGCCGAGGGTATCGGCAGCGGCATGGTCGAAAATGGCCGCCTCCCCGCCTCTCTCGCAGCGCTTTTGGATCGTGAGGAAGCCGGCGGCGAGCGCGCCCCACGCATCGAAAAACCTCGTTTTGCTGAAAAGCACATGCGCCGCGAAGAATTGGCCAACCTGTGGAGCAAAAAGAACAGCACCTTCTTGCGCTCAGCAGGCCGAATGAATTAAAAGAAAAAAGAGAAGAATTCTCCGTTTTTAAAAGGATATTATGAATGGCTCAAAGTTATTCCCAACGCGCTCCCTTCAATGATTGGTGGTACTGGTCCGAGTGCCTTGTGAAGCGGTTTAAAACCATCGCCGACATCTATCGCGAAAACAACGAAATGGAACGTAGTGAGCAAGCCGCCGACTGGGCGCGCAAGCTGAAGGACAACTGCATGGTTCCCGTCATGGCCGCGCGTAAAGGCATGAAAACGGATGAGGAAAAAGAAGAGGTTCGCCAGCTAGAGGAAACTTCGATCCTCAACGCCGCCACGATGTTCCGCGAGATTTTGGTGAACCTGCCCTTTATCTCCAGCGCCGTCCAAGACTTTTTGTACATCTATTGGGAAGACGTCAAATGGGATGACGACGCCGACGACGATGCCTATGACGAAGAAACCGGCCTGATCAAAAAGAAGAAAAAGAAGAACGCAGGCGATCAGCGTGTCTCCGAACTTTTCTGGGGGCCAAAGGAACGTCAGGACGAAGGCATCCGCAGCGGCAAGACGGAGGATGGCGGCCTGCCGGGCTTGCTTCTCAACCTTATTCAGGCCGAAAAAACGTCCTCTAACCGAACCCCTACGGACTATGGGCAAGTCATGCAGGCAGCGGCCACGCAGCAATATATCGCGACCAGCACCCAATCTAACCAAAAGTGGGAAAAGGCTGGCGTGCAGATGAATTTTAAGCCGGGCGGCTCTTTTTAAGAGCCTGCTTGCGTAATGCCGTCAAGTATGGCAAAAAGCCGCAGCTTTTGTTACGGAATCGCGCTTTTAGAGGGCGCTTTTTGCAAGAGTTGGAGGGGGGAGCTGAGACGTTCAGTCCTCCCACGGGTTTAGCCCATTCGCTGCCGTAGCTCAGGGGTAGAGCACGTCCTTGGTAAGGACGGGGTCCGCGGTTCAATTCCGCGCGGCAGCACCAGTTTCTGGCTCTACCCCAAAGGATGGGGCAAGGGATGATGAGATCATAGCGAGGCCGCCTTCAGGTGGCCACATAAAACAATCACACGCAGTCTGTAGTTCTCGAAGTTCCTGAAGCCATAGGCGCGGCGCTG